>JAGLEK010000515.1 GCA_023145125.1 Bacteroidales bacterium
AATGCAGGGTATATGTCAAGCAAATTTGCGATCAACCTGTATTTTAGTGCGGTGAGAAGTGTTCAGAAACCTGATAGTATTACGATAAGTACCAAACGTACAGAAGGAGGCATTGGATTCCGGTTTTTTATCATCAAGGATTGGTTTGCACTGATCAGCACCGACTTTTTACAAAGTACCGAACAAAAACTCGACCTCAGGGCACTGACCAAAGGCGGTATCGGGAATTATATTGTGAATACCAATCGCATGTATTTTGTGATCGCCGGTGGAGCAGCATGGAACTATGAGGATTATAATGATATTACCATAAGTGACAGGAACAGTGCTGAAGCATTTGCAGGTTTTGAATATAATATTTTTGATATTGGCGACCTGGATCTGAAGACCAGCGTGTATGGATATCCGAGCATTACGGAAAGTGGCCGGTTCAGGACCGACTTCACATTTGACCTGAAATATGAATTCCCACTGGATTTCTTTATCAACCTCGGGTTTACACTTAATTATGATAATCAGCCGGTCGAGGGTGCCTCAACAAATGATTATGTTCTACAAACTACATTTGGTTGGGAACTGTAGGATTGGTCGATTGTCGATTGTCGATTGTCGATTGTCGAAATCCGATATTCGAAATAATAAAATCGCCAGCTAGTATTTTACGATTTTTTGGATCACTGCATCATTTCCGGATAGAAGCCTTAGCATATAAATGCCTGACGGCAGCGTGGAAACATTCACCTGGACACTGTTCTTTCCCGGGAATACCTGGTCATCGGTAACCTGAAGGACCTCTTTCCCTTGTAAATCGTAAATAGATATTACCACATGACCAAAATCCGGAATGGTGTAGTCAATATGAGTGATATCATAAGCAGGATTTGGATATATATTCATGCTCATTTCAGCATCTTTCTCAGCAGGCTCATCCAGGTCAACTGTGAGTAATCCGAAAAATTCAGCAATCCTGGCAAGCAACTGCTCGCTGGTTCCCAGGGTGTCGTCGTCAAGGTGTGCTATGGAATAAGACATCAATACTGTTTTTTGCCCGAAGGCTCCCTCTCCCTGCACAGCAACAATGCCATAGTCGTCTTCTTCAAACATGGCCGTACCATTGCTGTCAGGGGTCATGATATCAATGTAATAGTTCGGACTTTGTGAAGAACCGTTAAAGGCCATCCCCTCTGCAAGTGACCCACTGAGTCCGGTGAGCAAGTTAATACTGTTTTCTTCCAGTGGTGTAACTACAGTATCAACACTGCACAGGCCTTGTATTTCTTCCAGGTTAGCATATTCTAAATACGCCATCGCTCCAAAGAATGACCCGCAATCTTCGTAAAGATATCCACCCGAATATAGGTAATCAACTATGGTTTCACTCATTTCTAAACTTATACCCGTACCATTACTCAGTGTAGCACCATAGTTGCCAAAGGAGAGGAACACGGCATCAAATCCATTCAAAGTAGGTGGGAATTGCTCGGTGTAGTATACCTGCAGTCCTTCATCAAGCAGGAAGTCTCTTATATATTCACCACTGTAAGAATTTCCTGTTCCTATACCATTAAAGACGAGTAAACCGCTCTGGTTAACGAGTATCTCTACCGGCCAGTCATTCTCAAGCGGAATGGGCAGGCTTGATTCTGCATGTATCTCAAAAGTTATAAGCCTCACAGAATCAATTGCCGGGCTTATCTGAAATTGAAACGCGCTGTCGGCCCACAAATAATCATCGGCGGGTACGTTTACAGTAATTTCATCACTAACAATGGTAACATAGGGGCTGCTAGAAGACAGTGTATAGGTTACAGCTGTTGTATCGAGCCCAACAGAGAAGTTCCTTATTTCAAATCCCATGTACATCAGTTCTCCGGGTTCGAAGATGCCGTTGCCATTCTCATCAGTTGCTGCAGTATTGTTGATGGTTAATCTTAATTCCTGCTGTGTGCTTACATTGGTTTCTGTCAGGGCCCGGTAAGCATTGATCCTGCCGTAGCCAAGTTTGTTTGCCATTGATGGGTTTATGCTGTCAATATCATCGGCTGTTCCTAATGCCTGATTGATGATCATTTCATTGGGCCAGGCAGGGTAATATGATTTAACCAGCGCCAGGAATCCGGCAGTCAAGGGCGTTGCCATTGAAGTACCTGACATGAGTTGTGTTAAATTGTTGGGTTTCAGGCTTAATATATTTACTCCCGGTGCACAAACGTCGATGCCAATGCCATAAGAGGAAAAGGAAGCTATATAATCCCATTGGCTTGTGGCAGCCACGGAAATAACCCCCGGAAAGGAGGCCGGGTACATCAGTATTTCATCACTATAATTCCCGGCTGCTGCAACGATGATACACCCCAGGCCCTGGGCATACGCAATGGCTTCATGGTTCGCCTGGGAATAACCACCCGTCCAGCTATTGGTGATAATATCCACACCTAATTCAGCAATATATACCAGGGCTTCGTAGGGGTCATAATCAAAATACTGGTCTCCATCATTACAGACCTTGGCGGTAACAAATTTTACATTCCAGGCAATAGAGGCTACCATCAGGATGTTATTTGTCCTGCTGTTTGCAATGCCAATGCAATGGGTGCCATGATCAATGGAGAGCATGTTTGGTGTAGGGTCATTATCCTGTTCCTCAAATTCATTGATGTAGTCCCACCCTACGAAGTCATCAATTTTGCCATTGCTATCGTCGTCGATACCATTTTCGTCGTCCGGGTCAAAAATCCATTCCGATCCGTTGAACTCGATCACATGCCCGTCACCATCAAAATCTTCACCAAGGTTCTCCCAGGCATTGTCCACGAGGTCGCTATGCCGCCAATCGACTGCATCATCCACAATGCCTATGACGATCTCCGGCCCGTTTTCCCCTTTATGGATATCCCAGGCCTCTTCGGCCATTATCCTTGGAAGATGGTACATATCATCATACATCTCGTCATTTGGCACTTCACATTTATAATTCACAGGGATGGGTTCCGCATATTCAATGTTAGGATCACCCTGAAATGCCCTGACGACTGTCCCTACACTATATTTTTCGGGAAAATGGATCTTATAGATCCTTGAAAGATCCGGCATGCCGGATTCCCACTT
>JAGLEK010000516.1 GCA_023145125.1 Bacteroidales bacterium
ACCACGCTTAAATTTTCAAATTCTCTTGGAATTTATGATCATGAAGGGATTGGGCCACATGCCCTTGAAATATATCCAAATCCGGCAGGGGAACAAGCAAAGCTGAAATATAATGTAGAATCGGCCGATGCATACTACAACATCACAGGAGTATCAGGAAAGATTGTAAAAACATGTAAACTCAATAGAGTTGCAATTCATGAAATTAACCTGGAAAATTTACCGGCAGGTATTTATTTCATACAAATAAGTGATGGATTAAAACATTACTATGCTAAATTTGTCCGGAAATAATTCATAATTGCATGCAAAAGTTTTTTACCAGGACCTTCTTATCAATTATACTGCTATCAGGTGCGCTTACGTCCTTCTCCCAGGATGAAAACTATGATTGGTGGAACAAGAAGCACAACTGGGACGGTATCTCGGACTGGGCCAGTTACCTGACCTACTCCCCTGCTTATCTCGGCCCGAATGCACTTCCGGTTCCCGAGATCAGAAATGCCCTGATCGAAACAAAAGTGAGGCTGGAAACCCGTGCCGACCTGCACTTCAGCGAAGGAGATAATACACAGAACCTATTTTTAAAGCTGCTTTATCCATTCTGGGATGGCCGGGTGGCAGTTGAAATATATGGTGTTCCCGTCGAGCACTTTAAAATGGATACCATCACCCGGGATGAACGGGCAGGAAGGGATCCGGATGCAGAAGGATATGCCGCCGGTGACATTTATTTCGGGACTTTGATCCAACTGGTGCGCGAACATAAGCACTGGCCTGACTTGTTATTGGGAATTACCTTAAGGACAGCAAGCGGAGGAGGGGTGGGCAATGCCAGGTATACGGATGCCCCTGGCTATTATTTCGATATTTCCGCCGGAAAAACATTCTTTGCTGACTCAAAACTGTCTTTAAGACCCTATTTAATGTTTGGATTCTATGCCTGGCAGACAAACCGCGACGAATACAGGCAGAACGATGCATTCCTTTACGGGCTGGGATTGTCACTCTTTAATGAGAAGTTCGAGTGCAATGCCAAATATGGTGGCTATAAAGGCTATATCGGCAATGGTGATGCTCCCATGGTACTCAGGGCAAATGCCATCTACAAGTTTCCCAAAACCCATTTAAAACTTTCTTACCAACAGGGTTTGCAGGATTTTGACTATTCAACCTTCAGTTTAGGTGCAATCTTTTATTTCAAGTCGCCACTGGGGCACTGACCTGCCTGCCGGCAGGCACACAGAGTTACACAGTTTATTATAATTTAATGGCCCCGTAAAACTCTATACCCCTCGTCCCTCGTCCCCTGTCCCTCGTCCCCTGTCCCCCGCACCCCCTATTTACCAATCCAACGCATCAACCTGGCGAGGAAAAACAAAATTACCAGAAAGAAAATAATCGCCGCCCCGGAGGGGATGTCGAAAAGATAGGATAAAACAAGCCCTGAAACGGTTCCCAGCAGTGCGATGAGTACCGATAAGACCATTATGTTAAAAAACCGCTTCACAAACATGTTAGCGATGGTCTGCGGGATGGTAAGCAGGGAGATCACAAGGATAATGCCCACCACACGAATATTGAAGACAATGGTTAGTGCCACCAGGCTGATCATGATATATTTTATCAGGTTTACCGGAAGCCTTCTTGCCCTTGCATATTCTTCATCGAAAGCGATATACAGGATGTTTTTGAATTGCAGGGCGAAGAATATCAGGATTATAACACATAATCCCAGCAACAGGAACAGGTCTGTAGATCCTACAGTGAGGATATTCCCAAACAGGTACGACAGCAGGTTGGGTGCATAGCCCGGTGTCATATATACGAATATTACCCCGATGGCCATGCCAAGAGCCCATAAAATGGCAATAGCCGAATCTTCACGGACATCTGTTTTCCGTGACGCATATTCAATACCCAATGCCGATAAAACTGCAAATACAGCTGCACCAAGTATCGGGTTGATGCCAAAGAAATATCCCATTCCAATGCCCCCAAAAGAGGCATGTGTGATACCACCGCTGATAAAAACTATTCGTTTGGATACAATGTACGTCCCGATGATACCACAGCTCACAGCTGCAAGCACTGCTGCCAGAAGTGCATTCCTGAAAAAATCGTATGTCAGCAGTTCAAGCATCAGTGTTCATGGTCGTGTTTACCCAGAACTGTATGCGGAACATCTCCGTGTGTGATCATCTGGATCGGACAATTATAGGAAGCAAGCTGTTTCTCCGT
>JAGLEK010000517.1 GCA_023145125.1 Bacteroidales bacterium
ACTGATTCCATAACACACGAAGTTGTGGTCAGCATCTCACCCCAGGCCGACTTTATAGCCGATGGCCCACGCTGTGATGGAAACCTGATCCAGTTTTTCGATCAGTCGCTTGGTTTTGGTATAAATATCCAGGGCTGGAGTTGGGATTTCGGAGATCCTGCATCAGGCACGAACAATACATCTACCTTGCAGAATCCATACCATCTGTTTAGCGCTCCTGGAATTTATAATGTATTCCTCGAAGTGATGAATGCAAACGGGTGTTTTGACTCCATTACACGCCAGATAGAAATATACCCGCCACCTCCCGTATACTTTAATGTAAACCCGGCCGGAGGCGTTTGCCAGAATGATACCGCATATTTCGCAGTTGATCCCGATACCACCAACATTTCCACGATCTTCAGCTATTTCTGGGACTTCGGAGATCCTGCATCAGGCACCAATGATACTTCTTCACTGGCCAACCCCTGGCATATGTTCACGACTTTCGGCATTTTCAATGTCAGTCTGACCGTTACAGATACAGCAGGATGTAGCAATACCATTATGCTGCCGGTGGAAGTTCTTGAGATCCCGACAGCTGACTTCGCATTCACACCTGCCTGTTTCGGCGACTCAACCTTATTTTTAGACCAGTCGCTACCCGGCGCTGCAATAATCAGCCAGTGGTTTTGGAAATTCAATGACGCAGGTTTAGCCCCCGGCGACACTTCAAACCTGCAAAACGCCTGGTTTACCTTCTCATCCATTGACAACTATTTTGTTCAGTTGACAGTTACAGATAACAATGGATGTTCAGCCACGCTGGGACAGTGGGTTGAAGTTTTCGATGTACCGCATGCTTCCTATACCTTTAACCAGCACTGTGATCCACCGGGAATGGTCCAGTTTTATGATGAATCGAATATCGGCACCAGCGGCAGTCCTCTGCAATCCTGGGAATGGGAACTCGATGACGGATATTTCTCCTCTGAGATCAACCCGTCATATATTTATGATGACCTGGATTCATGCTATATAGTAAACCTTACCGTTACTGATGAAAATCTATGCTCAGACACCTATACCGACACTGTTTGTCTGTTTGGTGAGGTCAGCGTTGATTTTACAGCAGACCAGGTATGTTTCAGGGAACGGACTTCCTTCCAGGGAAGCTTCTTACCGGTTTCCGATTCCATTGCAGCATGGAACTGGGACTTTGGTGATGGAACGCCAATCTTTTCGACACCACACGATACTGTATCACATATTTACACGGAACCCGGTATTTACCTGGTATACCTTGAAGCTGAAGATGAAAATGGTTGTGAAGCATCAAATTATCAAACCATTGTGGTTGACTCATTGCCCACACCAAGCTTTGTAACAGATACGGCCTTTTGCGACACACCGACACACTTCTACGACATGTCGGCAGGTAATGGGACCTTTATACAATCATGGTATTGGGACTTTGGTGATGTCACCAGCTCGTCCAATACCTCAACAGAACAATACCCAACGCATTTTTATGACGGTAACGATAGTGTTTACCTTGTAACCCTGAGAGTATCTAATTATCTGGGTTGTGTAGACTCCATCGTCCAGCCGGTCTACAAGGGACCATGTGTTGTGGCTGACTTTGAAGTAATAGATCCTCCATTCTGTTCAACTTATCCGATTTGCTTTATTAATAATTCCGATTTTTATGGAGCATCAGGTAGTATTGGTCAATGGACTTTAGAGTATGGAGATGGAAATGCTGATGTCTTTACATCAAGACCCGACACGATTTGTCATGTATATGCTGATTCGGGTCATTACACCGTGGCTTTTATCATTCTTGCCAATGTAAATGGAAACGTATACAGCGACACTGCTTTCATTCAGCTGGAAGTAAACCCCTCACCCACTTCTGCTTTCAACAGCTTCATGACCTGTTCCAATGAGTCTACCCTGTTCGAAAGCAATGCTGATGGAAATGGCGGCAATGTCATCGGCTGGGAATGGAACTTTGGGGATCTCACCAGTGTAGATGATACCTCAACACTTAAAAATCCCGAATACCGTTATCCATACGCCGGCCTTTTTGATGTTGAATTTATCGTCACCAGTGATAATGGCTGCCTGGACACATTGATACAGGAGATTGAGATCTTTGATCCGCCGGAAGCAGATTTCAGCAACACCACTGCATGCCTGGAATCTACCACCGAATTCTTCGATGAATCTATTATTTCAGGTTCTGAGATATATCGGTGGAACTGGTCCTTCGGCGACAGCCTTGCCATGGCAGACACATCTGTGGTGAGAGATCCGATGTATACTTATGGCTCAACAGGCTCGTTTATGGTCACACTAATGATCGAAGACCTGAATCAATGCCGCGACACGATTGAGAAAACGATTGAAGTTTATGAAGTGCCATTGTCAGGATTCAGTATCCTTGATAACTATGAGGGCACGCAAGGACAGATCCTTCTTGAGAATCTCACTGAAGGTGCTGACTACTATGACTGGGATTTCGGAAACGGTGAAACATCTATTGAGTTCAGCCCTGTTGCCACATATACCGAAGATGGCACTTACCTGATAGAATTGGTTGCATATAATGAGTTTGGATGCCCTGATACAACAGTCATGGAATATGTGCTGTTGTTCAAAAGCCTGTACATACCGAGTGCGTTTGTACCAAAGGGGCCTGAAGGTGTCAGGAAATGGAAGCCACAAGGTATCAACCTTAAGAAATACAAGATAGATGTATATACCCTTTGGGGTAACCGGGTATGGTCATCCACCTTATTAACCAGCGATGGAAGGCCTCTTGAATCCTGGAACGGCCATGTCGACAATGATAAGAATGAAGAGGCCGTAGATCCCGGCAACTATATCTGGAAAGTATCAGCAACCTTTGTTGATGGCTCTGTCTGGCGAGGTATGGAAGATACTGACGGTAATGTGGGAACTACAGGAACCGTTACGGTGATCCGTTAATATATCCTTTTAAATATAAATTCAGCCGGCAATTGTAATAATTGCCGGCTTTTTTTATCCGCTATCTGCCACCCGTCAATCCATCACATTGTGTTCTCAAAGCTGATCGAGACATCAATGTTTGAAAGAAAAGGGGCTCACGGGAACTTTTAATTGGCTTTTATCCTGCATATGCCGGTTATATGAAAGAAGTATTACT
>JAGLEK010000518.1 GCA_023145125.1 Bacteroidales bacterium
ACTATATAGGCTATTCACAGAATCCGCATAAACGTCTTCTTGATCATAATTCAGGCCGATCAAGATATACTCGCAAGAAAACACCTTGGCGATTAGTATACACTGAAAAATATAGCAATAAGACAGAAGCTCTGGTCAGAGAAAGATTTTTAAAACGTCAACGAAATAAGGCTTTCTATTTGAAACTAATAACTGATAAAAAATAGAATGCCGGCTTGTCATCCCGAGTACTCGGGACGGGTTCGAGTCCTGCCTGCCCCGAGAACTCGCGGGTCCAGTCCGCGGAAGCCCATGCTAAAAAGTGTGGGCTTTTTTATTTAAAGAATAGAGAACAGTAGAACAGAGGAACAGTAGAACAGAGGACAAGCCTGCCTGCCGGCAGGCAGGGAATAAGAATAAGAATGCTGAAGGCAGCATCCAGCATCCAGCATCCAGTATCTATTCCCAGGCATTTGTGACGCGCGCTTGCGGGCAGTCGCTACATCGTGCAATCGTGCAATCGCTCAATGTTTTTTGGATTCCAGCCAAAAAACATACTCCGCATCAGCTCTTACCATCTCCTCTTCGGTCATGTAATAATGGGTGGCTTTTTCAAGGATATGTGCATGCCAGCTGCTGTCGGCACGTATGTTTGCCATGATCTGCTCAATGCGATTGTATTTAGCCAGTGCCTCCGGATGCTCATTCTCCATAATATACATGGCTTCGTTCATCAGGCGTTCATCCACAGAAATGTTTTTTTCTTCTGCACTTTTCTTAATGTTGTTGAACCAATCTTCAGTGTCGCGGATATTCTGTATGATGGCCCCGGGGCCAAAGATGCTGTAGTACTGCTCCGGATCTGTTTGCCATAAGAGGTAACGGGCATCGCGTTCGAGCATCTCGCCCGGGCTCACTCCCTTTTGTTCAGCCTTATCCAGCACTTTGACAAACCATGTCCCCAGGTTAATAATACTGGTTTTATACCTGGTCAGCTCGTTCCGGCTGTATTGCACGCCATAAATACTGATGAGGTCATCAACAAAGCCCCTGTCGATCATATACATAAAACGCTCTGTCGTCATGAAAAAGATGATATCCTGTTTTTCTACTTCTGCTGCCAGGTCGAGGTCCTCAACATTTTTATCTCCGTAGTAAGTGTCGGGATATACCTTTTTATAGAAGTACCAGAACGCTTCGTTGTTGAAAAGGTTTTTCGGGATACGGGTGTTAAAGAAATTCCAGTAATAGCTGTCGGCAATGGCAAGCACATTAGGCTTCTGATGCGTCGAATCCTCCCTGAAATGATATTTAGGATAAGGCATCTCGCCATGCTGCAATTCAAAAAGAAGGTTAAGGGTAACGCCAACATCATAATCGGTCGACCGGAGTTTCATGCTGTATTCCGTTCCTTCTTTGATCACCTCAGGAAGCTGTATCCCCCTGGTGGCTTCAATGTAACTGAGCAGGGAGTCCGCTGCATACCACATGGCAAATTCACTCCAGTGGGTTCCCTGCAGCGGGAAGAGGGGATAAGATGTGCTGTCCTTTATTTTCAGGAAATAAGCATTCAGGTCGATAAGGTTGATCCCCAGCTCCTGTGCCCTGCCGGCCATGTATTCGTAATTGGTTTTGCCTTCTTCAGCCTTGGTATATCTCTCGGGGATGTCTTCGGGATATATGGAGGCTTTGCCCGGCTCCAGAACCAGCACCAGGTCGGTGTTGAATTCTTCTTTCAGGTGCTGCTGCAGGAACCTGAACTGCCTGAGTTTTCTGTCGAGCAGTTCCTCTCCCACAAAATCTTTGCCTGTCCAGGCCCTGATATAATCAGATTCGTAAAGCTGGCCGTTTTTCCCGCGGATCACCCCCTCCGCATTGGGCTTGTGATAGATTGAATAATCCATCTGGTTATGCATCCTTACGAGCCCGTTATGAAAGCCTATATGTTGTTCCAGCCATGGATCAAGCTTCGCCTGGTAATCGCCGGAAAACCATCCCTGTGCCGCCAATGCCGGCATGTCTTTCTTTTCGAAATCGCCATGCAGGGGTTTTTCGGGAAATATATTCAACGCAGCCTGTATTGCCGGTAGTCCAAGGGCTAGCAGGATAATAACAAAAATAATATATTTGACCTTGAGGGCCATGATCAAAACCTGAAATAAATGAAGGGGTTAAATCCCGATGAGGTAATGGCACTCAGACTGATGATAAAGAAAATAATGCTGAATACGCTCATAAGGATGATTCTTCTGTTCTTCTGCTTTTCTGCAAACAGCCTTTCCTGCCATCTTTCTATCGCTTTAAACCCTCCCCAGAAAGAAAAGAATACGGCTACTATGAGTATGGTGTAGAACTTACTGTCGAAATGGACCCCATCACCGGCTACAGTGAAAGAGAACATCCTGTCGAGATAAGCGATGGCATCAGGCAGGGTCTCTGACCTGAAGAATACCCAGCTGATAAGCACAACTACATACGTAATGATGATGCTGGGCACTTTACCGATGGCTTTGTATACTTTCAACAGGAATATCCTGTCGGCGATGAGGAAGAAACCGTGAAAGGCTCCCCAGATCACGAAATTCCATGCGGCTCCGTGCCAGAAGCCGGAGATGAGAAATACCACCCAGAGGTTAAGATACATCCTTCCGGCCGACACCCTGTTCCCTCCCAGGGGAATGTACAGGTAATCCTTCATAAAGCGTCCCAGGGTCATGTGCCATCTGCGCCAGAACTCAGAAATATTTTGTGAGATGTATGGGTTGTTAAAGTTCTCAGGAAATTTGAAGCCGATCATGCGGCCGATCCCGATAGCCATGTCGGAATAACCCGAAAAGTCGAAGTATATCTGGAAGCTGTAAGCTATGATCCCATACCAGGCGGTGATGCTGTCGATATCGCCTGCGCCCATATCGAAGATCCTGTCCACTTCCTCGCCAAGCACATTGGCGATAAGTACCTTCTTCGACAGTCCTACAACAAACCTGAAAAAACCTGTCAGCCGGTTGTCGATATTTTCATTTGCCCTTCTGTCTACAAGCTGATCGGCGATCTCGTTATACCTCACGATTGGCCCGGCGATGAGTTGCGGGAACATCAGGATATATAATGCGTAATCAGTGACCTTATCAAGGGGAGCATGTACCTTTCTGTAAACATCGACGGAATATGTGATCTTTTGAAAGGTGAAAAAGGAGATACCGATCGGCAGTGCAACCCTTGTCCAGTGAACAGCATTCATTCCAAAATTCTGCAATATTTCGTTTGCATTGTCGACAAAGAAATTCGCATACTTAAAGTAGAGCAACAAGCCGATGTTCAATACCATCGATACAGCCAGCAGCCATCCCTTTTTCCTGCCTGTAACGGTATTCATCACCCTGACCACATAAAAGTCGAGCAGGATGGATCCCAGCACCACAAATACGAAAACGGGTGCTCCCCAGGCATAAAAAAAGATACTGGCAAGCAGGGCAAAAGGGTTTTTTGCCACCCTGGGCAAAAGGTAATATATGATCAGAAAGGCCGGAAAGAAGTATAATAAGAATAAGCTGCTGCTAAATACCATTTCTTTTATTCGTTATTTGTATTGCTTGATTGATTTTCTAATTCTTTCATCAGGAGCCACAGGGCATCACGATCTATCATCTCTTCCACGCTGATGCCCTTTCTTTCGGCTTTTGCCTCAATCTTGGTGAGCCATTGTTCGTCATTCCTTATGCTTGCCTTGATCTCCTCAAGCCTTATGCTTTCAAAAAGTACTGCATATGCTTTTTCGAAAAAGTTATTTGCCAGGACATCCACGTTCTGCTCAGTATATACGATCATGATGAAATCGAACTTTTGCATTTCCTGTACGGAGATTTCTTTTAACTCCTTATCGGGCTGGTCAGGGGAGAATAACTGCATATTGTAATACCTGAAATCCTGTTCGTTCCATAATCGTTTGCTGTTATGAAGATTATAGATCGTCCAGTAGTAACTGTCGGCGATCACCATCAGGTTTGGTTTATCCTTGCCCACGGTAATGTATTTATAGCCATAGGGGTAGGGCATGGCCCGGTCGGGTATTCTGGAGAAAATGTTTAATGCATTGCCTACATCATAATCAGTAGCCCTTGGCTTAAATGACATTTCGATGCCCTCATAGCTCATGTCGGCCATGTCGATACCCTTTGCAGCTTCCATATAGTTTACTATGCTGTCAAGCGCATAATATGCTCCATAAACATTCCAGTGAATGCCACATTTGTGATACAAGGGGTAGCGGTAGGTATCCTTCATTTCCCTGAACAGGGTGTTGAAGTCGATATGATTGATCCCATGCTCCTGAAAACATGCCAGATATGCTGTATTATTGCTGATGCCGGTAGAATCTTTCAAGTATCTTTCAGGGATGTATTCAGGAAACATACTTGCTTTGCCCGGGGCCATTACAATGAGCAGTTCCACATCAAGCTTTTTGAGTTCTTCCTGTACAGCTTTAATTTTATCGCATTTTTCGATGATTGCATCGTACCCAATAAAGGTTTTTCCTAAGTATGCGTCAATATAATCCATCTGGTACAGATAATCCTCCTTGCCAACAATGATCCCTTTGTTCTGGCATTTCCTGTACAGGGAAAAATCCATCTGGTTATGTATCCTGACAATGAAATTCCTGAGGCCGATATGATCTTCAAGGTATTTTTCATAATTCTTTTGATATGATCCGTCGAACCAACTTTGCCAGGTGAACTCAGGGTATTCAGCATATACGATATGTCCCTTCAGTGGCATTATCGAAAAATCAAAATAGTCGACAGGGACCTTTGCCACCGGGGAAATGAGCATCACAGCCATGATCAGGCCAAAAAGAATTTTGTGATGGGATCGCATATTCAATTAGCTGGGTAAGTATTTTAATATTTATTCTTCAATAAATTTTGAAAGGTCGAAAGGCTGCTCCGGGATCACTGAAGAATGGTGGTCGATGATCTTCCACTCTCCATCGAATCTATAAACAAAGGAATAGCGTCCGGGGACCGTGATCTTTTTGCCGTTTTCTTTCCAGCTGAAAAAATAATAACCTGTATTCAGCGCTATATCGCCGTGCCTTCTCACTTCGCGATCACGAAATTCAACCGTTATGTCTTCTAATGTTGCAAATTTGAGAAAGTATTCCCTGATCAGCTCCGGTGTATTCCTGATAACCGGAGAAAGTGTACCCCATAGTACTGCATCACCGGCATAAAGCTTTGTGACATTATCAACATCTCCCGAACTTAGTGCTTTCTTCCAGGTTTTTCCTAATTCAATGATCTCATTCATGGTTAATATGATTATTTGATCCTGCAAAAATAAACTTATTTACGGGCTATCATGATTTGATCAGGGCCCTGCATAAATTATTTTACGGATCTCTGTTTTTTCATTACTGTGAATATGAATAAAATAGATGCCGGCAGGGCAGTTCCTTCCTGATGCATCCTTTCCATCCCATAATAGGGTGTTTGATCCCTGTGTATCTGTTTTGTCGGCAAGTATGCTTACTAATTGTCCTGTGGAAGAATATACCTTGCATGTGAGCGGGCCTTTCATTCCGGGTTTGAAAATAATGGTGAGATTTGATCGGAAAGGATTTGGGAATATTGATTCTACCATGCTTCCATCAGCAACATCCGGCTCGACAATACCCTGCTCGGTACTGGAAAACTCCAGGCTTTTGAATGCCCTGATATGATCATCATCCTCAACACAAAAATTCAGGTCAACCTGCTGGTAGTAGTTTTCCGGGATACCCGACAAAAGCCCATCCTCGCTGAGGCTCAGGTCCAGCGGGAGAGGGATGGATCGCAATTTCACAGCATAATCCGGTGTTATCAGTGCCTGATCTTCGATATATGGAAAATGATAGTTCAGGTTGTTGCCCTCTGAGATCCCACATGACCAGTTTACGCGATGGGTTTCTATCTCGCTTCCATAGTTAAAGATGATCTCTCCATCGGTACTCAGGCTGAGGGAAAATTCCACCACCGGCCAATAGTTATTATTATCAACTTTGCCCTTCCATCGTATGATGACCTGATCTTCTGTTTCGTGAACCCAGATGCCTTGTCCCGATATCGCGTCATACGTAAGCCATCTGCACAGGAACGGGGCAAGGCAGGCTGTATTCCTGATGAGGAGTTGTTCATCGTACAGGTATGGCCAGGGGTACTGCGTATCTTCAAACAGGATAAACCCGCCGGGATGTATATATATGGTGTCATAAAGGTTTTCATATACCGGAAAACTAAAAGGCAAAGGATAAGGGATATTCCCGTAGCGCCAGTTGTCAGGCTCCATATAGGTGCCCTGGGTACTTATTTCCTGTGTAAATGCCTCTTCTGTGGTTTGCTTGACGAGATGCCATTGATGGGGTGTGGTTCCCCCTTCGCTTTGCATTTGAAATGCATAAGGTTCACCGACCACGGCCGGAGGCAGACCGGAGGTTTTGATCTTCATGATATCTAAATCCGTTGGAATCAAAACGGATGCATAGGTAAAGCCATTGTTGGTGATCGGGACCACCGGATCGCTGGAATAAAATGCTGCCGGGTATTCATTCGAATAATCGGTAACAGAGAAATACTTAATGCTGCCCACGGCAAGGTTGTCGGGGTCACGTTCTTCGACAATAAGAAAAAATTGATTATCACTATCAGTATTTATATAGCCCAGAAGGGGTGTGATATCGAGGCCAAATTCGATGGTTTTATTTTCTTCGAGAGAGATGCCGCCCTGCATATACTGGCTTCCACCCTGGAAATTGAAAACAGGAAATCCGATGATATATTCAGGCAGTGTATCACCGGCGGTTGATGAAACACCGCAATGTACCCTGAGCATGCCACGCCGGGTATGCTCAAGTTGGATTTTAGCGGTGAGCAATGGTGTTTCCAGGTCTTTAACATCAAGCACATGAACAGCATGGTTCCATATGCCTCCTTCCCAGGCTTTCTCTGCCAGGGTCTTATACATCATGTAGCAGAGGCCGCTGTCGGCAAAGTTGATGCCGCTGCCCCATCCGTCAGCGAACAAGAGCCCACCGATCTCCCAGTCTTTCATGTTCACATCGCCGTCGCCGTTGATATCTATGTTGTTGGTATACTGTCCATCGCTGTTGTAGTCCCACCTGATAGAATCATTATATCCGACAATGGTCATGGAATGTGCGGGGTCTCCGCCCCAGCTTACGATAACATGCTTGCCACCATCAGGAGTAGTGTCGGCAAGGAGTTTTGGGTTCCATGGTGAATTGGAACAGAACGAGGCCACACCACCTACTGCAGAGCCATCCAGATGGTTATGTAACCAGTGTTTTAATGTCATCAATCCTTCCGGGCTCCCCACCTTGATCTGGTATACGGCCCTGATCCGGTTCTTCATGGCATCGTAATAATCGTCGTATCCGGTCATCCATCTGCTATCGCCCCCGGCTGCCATACCTCCATAGCTTTCAACGCTCGGACATCCAAGTGTCCGCAGTATCTCAAAGCTGTGAAAATAACTTACACCATGCCAGCCATGTCCACCATTCATAAAATTATACGGGAAGTGTGGTGGATACTGGTTCTCCTCCAGGTTGGCAGGAAGGTCGCGCAGCCTGTTTATCTCATAAGTAAAATTGTATGCTATACCGCTTACCTGTCCGCATTCAGAGCTGACCTGCTGGTATATCGGCCGGTAATATGGCAGTTGTGCATTGTTAAGATAAGATGGCAGCTCACTGCTTTTTAAAACCGGAATTGCCTTAAGCTCCGGCAAGCCGGAAAGCATTACCGAATCATACGCATTAAGCGGAGGTGCTGTATTTTTGGGTACCGGCTTAATAAATTCCTGGGCAAACAAACTGTGCATGCCAAAGAAGATTATTAATATGGTCAACGGCACCTTCATTACAGCGGTATTTATTCGTACCTGATAATCTTTTGCACCAATCTGTCAGAGCCATATTCGACAATGATAAAGTACATGCCGTTTTCAACAGCCGGCCCTTCCCCGGCAAGCCACCTGAACGAATGTCGGCCGGCGGTAAGGCTCAGGCCATCAGCCAGCACAGCCCTGGTCCTTCCTTCCAGGTCACATACTTTTATGCTGACAATATCGGGATCGGTGAGTTGAAGCATAATATTCGTTTCGTTGCTGAAGGGGTTGGGAAAGACATCCAGTCGAATAGCTGAGCCTGCATGCTCAATGCTGCTCAAGTCTGTGTCAACCAGCAGGTGTACAGGGATAATATTTTCGTGCTGGAAATTATCCCTTACGATAATATTGCAGTAGTAGTGCCCGTCGTCCAGGCCGTCTGTATTAAAAGTGACCATGATCTCCTTGTCAGTTTGTCCTGCAGTGGTTCCCTCATAGATGTCGCAGCTTACCCAGGGTACATTTCCGCCGAGGTTGCTTAGTGTGATCTCTCCTTCGAGAACATGTGGTTCGCTGCCATAGATATCGCCTGTGATCACAAAGTCGAGGATAGCATCTTCGGCAAATCCTGATTCAATAAAACCACTGAAATTTCCATATGCATATTCTCCGCCGTGAACCACTCCCCATCCTGAAGCATCTTCCCCATACCAGTTCAGCAGGGCGCCATTTCCAAAGCTGCCGTTGAATTCAAGGTCGCCGCTACTGCCACCGGTGAAGTTGCTTGCCGACTCGACCACTACTCCATCAGGAGCCTGTATGCTCAGGTTTTGCAGCCATTCACTGTCATCGCTTCCATTATAGAGGGTGAATGACCAGTTGAATGGTTCCCCGCTGTTGAATTCTGTCTGGTCGCATTCAAGGTATGAACCGGCAATACTCCTGATGCTGTCACCTTTTGTATCCTTAACAGATGTTATCAGTATGGTGAAATCGATATCGCCTTCCACCGGGTTGCTGATAAGGAGGGTGTCCGTATCCTGTTCGTCAGGGAACATGGCTTTATCAAATTCTTCAGGATAGAAAGTCAAATGCGGCAGAGCGTCCAGGCATGAAGGCAGATTTATATAATCGATAAAGGCAGCATCAAGGCCTGCACTCATACTGCTGTTTTTAGTGTATCTCCATTCAAACCTGTGATAGCCGTTTTCAACAGGAAAGCTTACTTCTTCCCAGTCAAGGATACTGTCCCAGCGCGCTTGCTCTGCATCATCGATGTAGAAAGAAAGGTAGTCATAGTTATTGTTCACATCATCTTCACAACTTACTTTTCTCATAAAGCTGATGTCGCCTGCTTCCAGCACCTCGAGGTCGAGGATCATAGCACTTTGCTGCAGGTGTGTGATATTGCTTGAGCGTGCACTGAAATTGCCTTCATAGGTATACATTTCATCAATGATCCAGTTGCGGTCACCTTTGAAACCCCAGCTGAAGAGGTGGAAATCCCCGGTTTCAAAATCCTCTACCGTCAGCCCGATGCGCTGATCGAAAGATAAAGTGGTTTCAAATCCCATAATCCCGCTCATGTCGATGTCGAAATCTACAACATGCCCAATGGGAGTTGCAGGATCTACACTTACATTATAGACAAGGATTGCGCTGCTGTCGGTATGCAGCATAGAAACATAGTATGTATCTTCATTGATGGTAATGTTGGGATCCGTGCAGTCAAGGACACAGTTCACCATAGAAGCCCGGCTGCCGCCCGTATTCTTAATATGGACCAGCATATCACAGGTTTCCCCCGGATCCAGCCTTCCATTCTCAGCATCGTCAATAACTACCTCAAGGAGTTCTATAACAGGTGCATACGCGACATAATAGAGGGAGCTTTCCCATATCTGCCTCATGCCTGTGATACTGGTTTCTATCTCAAAAGGATGATCATCAGGGATGTCAGAGGCAACCTGAAAACTGAATGCATTTTCGAGGAATATAGTTTGTCCTACATTCAGGTTGCCTATATTTTCATAGTCATCCAAAATGGTGATATAGGGGTCATCCGTGCTGATGGTCATGCTGGCATTAGTGATGGGGTTGACTTCGAGATTAGTAAGCTCGACACTAAGGTTAGCAATTTCGCCATATTCGATTACCTCATCACCACCGGAAGATATTGAATCCACGAGCTGGATTCCCATTGTTGAGAAGAGAAGTGTTTTCTTATCGTAAACGAAGTTATTGTCGGTGACCTTAAAGGTCATGTCTTCACCGTTTACAGGCTGTTGCACCGTGCCGGTGATAAGGCCGCCTTCAGTTATGCTCAGCCCTTCCGGATAATCATAGCGCTCATATTTGTACAGGCTGTTGGCCTGGGGCAACTCATCGAAATAAAACTCTGAGAATTGCATGTCATCTTCATTGCCGTCACAAAGCCCCGGAACCCACAACACATCATCACCAATAACGATATCGCCATAAAGGAATTCGATCTTTCCGTCTGGATAAAACCTGACTGCCACATTGATATCTGATGAAGTGCTGAAGCCGTCAATGGATGCATTCCATCGAAAAGTGGCCTGAGTGTCATCACCTTCATACCAGATCCCGTCACTGTCAGAACTGTAAAGGCGGATAGCATGGCACATGAATGGGGAGATATGCCTGGTGATCTTGAAAAGGTTCATATCGTCATAGAAGTATGGGTAGGGAAATAATTGCTCATCAAACATCAGATACCCGTCAACATGAACAGTTACAGAAGAATATACAGAATCATAATAGGGAAAATCAAAATCGAGTGCCTGTGTTACAAAGCCGCTGTTATTACTGTTTGGGTAGAGCTGGTTTTGGCTGATCATCGGAAAGGTTTCCGTTGAAATATCCTCTGCATATTGTTTCACGATCCTGAAGGTATAGGGGGCGCTTCCTCCGGATACCGTTAGCTGTGTCGAATAAGGTTGCCCTACCGTTGCGGGTGGCAGTGCGGCATTTAAGATCTCTACACGGTCGAAATCAAAGTTTGCAATAAGGCTGAGGCTTGTAAGATCATTTTCATTAATCGGGACATTGGATTGCGCACAGGTGTATTCCTGGTAGCCATCGGTGTAGTCGATCACAGAAAAACTGTTGATCTGTCCTGTGCCTTCTGCCCCCGGATCGTATTCATATACCTGCAGGAAAAATTTCACATCCTGTCCCAGGTTAATTACGCTCAAAAGCGGGGATATGTCAAGGCCGAATTCAATGGTTTTGTTTCCGGGAGGGCTCCAGCCACCCTGCATGTACTGGTCACCACTCTGATAGTTAAAGATCGGGTATTCAAGTATATACTGTGGTGATATACCATTGATGTTATTGGAAACACCTGCTACTACCTTGATCTTGTCCCGTGAATCATGTGTAAGGCTTACTTTCATTGTTGCCTGTGGTTCACAGTTTTCTTTCACATCCAGCACATGTACACAATGGTTCCAGATACCGCCATCTCCTATTTTATCGCCAACAGTCTTATACATCATGTAACAATAGCCCTGATCACCCCAGGTAGGGGCACCCCCGTAGCTCTGGACCATCTTAAAACCACCGATCTCCCAGTCTTTCATGTTCACTTCGCCATCGCCGTTGATATCTATGTGATTAGTATATTGACCATCGTTGTTGTAATCCCACCTGATGGAGTCGTTATACCCAACAATGGTTTGAGCATGATTGGCATATCCGCCAAAAGCGGTAAGTACATATTTCCCTTCTTCAGGGGTTCCTGCGGGAAGTGTGTTTGACACCGACGTATATTGTGAGTAAAAGCTGCCAACGCCACCCACCGCAGCACCTTCCATGTGGTCGTTGATCCAGTGCTTGAAAACATTCAGCCCTTCAACTGTCCCTACATTGATCTGAAAAGCACTATTGATCCTGTTCGACATGCCGCTGTAGTAATCATCATATCCTGACATCCACCGTTCTGCACCACCATAGGAAAGTGTACCACCATATTCGGTAACATTCACATTACCGCAATGCTTCAATATCTGGAAGCTGTGAAGATAGCTGACGCCGTAATAGCCAAATCCGCCATGCATCCAGTTATACGTAAAATGGGTGGGATAAAGATTATCATTTGTGTTCGCAGGAACATCCCTTTCCCGGTCCATTTCATAAGTGAAGTTATAGCCAATACCGGCTGCCTGGCCGCAACAGAGCCCTGTCTGCTGAAAAACCTGCCGCATATAGGGTTGTGCGGAATTGTCAACTATTGCCGGCAGGCTCTTGTTCTTGTATTCTGCAGGTAGTTGGAGCACCGGTAGCTTTTTGAGTGCCTCCTCTTCCTCAATACTTAAAGGTTTTAACTCAAAAGAAGATTGAGGTGTGGATGCTTCCTGGGCAAAAAGGAATCCACTCAGGAGCAGGGCTGTAAATAGTGTAGATAGAATTTTCATAAGACTGGTTTGAAACTAAAGGCAAAACTAATAAATAATATGCATAAGTAAATGACTGGCATTGCCATCATAAGGTTGCCTGTGCCGGGGACATTCAATATTAATAAAAGATGATCTCGCAGCCGGGCTTTTCCTCTCCGAAACTTCTGACTTTCTTTTCGCTGAGTTTGGTGTTATAACATTTAATATTCTTCAGCATATGCAGGTCTTCCAGGGGACTGAGCGACTTAATGGAGGTATTGTAAAAGGATATCTGTTCCAGCTGATCCAATGCTGCTATTTCATTCAGTTTCTTGATCTGGGTGCCGGCCATGTCGATGATCTTAA
>JAGLEK010000519.1 GCA_023145125.1 Bacteroidales bacterium
AAGCTTGAGGATGCCGTTACCAATGGCACCAGTGGTGAAACCGTATCCTTCAGCGAGCTGATCAAAGAAAATGCCGGGTATACGCAGCACGAAGAGCTGGGAACAAAACCACAGGTGTATTACCTTCCTCCGAAAAACAGGATGTTCCCTTACAAGAAGGAAAGCATCTACCTCGAAGAGGAACCCAAACCGGAACAGGAATCACATTCAACAAATTAAAAAGATAACCTATGTCTGCTGAAACTACAGATATACAAAAAACCGGCAGAAGCCTGAAAGAGATCACTTCAGACTTGCTCAATCCCATCAGAAAGGAGAGGCCAGGTGTTAGTCTCTGGACCATGCTCCTGGTATTCATTATCATTATTGGTGTCTACGCCTACATCTACCAGCTCATGACAGGGCTTGGCGTAACCGCCATGCGAGATTATACATCCTGGGGGATGTACATCGGGCACTTCGTTTTCCTGGTAGCTGTAAGTCTCGTTGGCTCACTCGTTACGGCCATCCTGAAGTTGCTCGACATTAAATGGGCGGCTCCTATCACCAGAATAGCGGAGATCATTGCCGTGGCCGCCGTGGCACTTGCCGCCATCACCATTGTACTTGACATGGGCCGTCCCGACAGGGTATTGAACATTTTCCTGCATGGCAGGATACAATCGCCTATTGTATGGGACGTGACTGTTGTTAACCTTTACCTGCTCATCAGCGTGATCCTGCTTTACCTGCCGATGATCCCCGATATCGCTATCATGCGGGATACGCTCACCGACAGGCCAAAGTGGCAGCGAAAAATGTATACAGTCCTTGCCCTGAACTGGAGAGGTACTGATGAACAATGGAGGTTGCTGAAACGCTCTATCCGCATCATGCTGATCGTGATCATGCCGGTGGCATTCGCCATCCATACCGTCACATCCTGGCTTTTTGCCGTGAATAGCCGCGCAGGCTGGGACAGCACCATCTTCGGCCCTTACTTTGTTGCAGGTGCATTTATGGTAGGTGCCGCTGCTGTGATAGCAGCTATGTACATTTTCTGGGCCAGGAAGCCTGCCTATAGAAAATATATAACAACTAAGCATTTCGACATGATGGGACGCTTGCTGGTTCTTACCGGGCTGGTATATCTTTATTTCAATGTCAATGAGTACCTGGTGCCCGGATTCAAGATGCAGAAACTTGATGGCCAGCACCTGATGAATCTCTTTGTCGGCCACGAGGCACCCCTGTTCTGGGCAACACAGATAGGAGGCCTTATATTACCTGTATTTTTGCTGTGTTTCAAAAGATTCCGAAGGCCGCTGCCGATCTTCATTATTTCCATTTTCGTGATCTTCTTCGCCTGGACGAAAAGGTTACTCATCGTCATTCCGACTTTATTAACACCGACTTTCCCCATTCAGAATGTACCGGATAGCTGGCACCACTATATACCGACATATTATGAGATCGCCATCACATCAATGACGGTAGCTTTAGTATTGCTGATTATCACCTGGTTTACCAAATACTTCCCCATCATACCCATATGGGAGATGGCTAAAGAGAACGGGCACGAAAACCCGCATGAGAAAGTGGTTCTTGATGATATTGAAAAAGATTAAAAATGATCAAAAAACTGAGGATCATGAAAGGAACGAATAAAAAGAAGATACTGGCTCTGACATTTATTTTCAGCAGCCTGCTTTTGCTTGCCTCCACGCAATTCCCCCCCTGGGATGTGCCTGCTGAGGCCAATGACCTGG
>JAGLEK010000052.1 GCA_023145125.1 Bacteroidales bacterium
CTGATAAATATTTTCGGGCTTGCGATAGGTTTGGCAACATGCATGATGATCATGTTGTATGTTGTGCATGAACTAAGCTACGATAAATTCTTCAAGGACCATGACCGTATTTACAGGATGGCCGTTAAGGCAAGCATTTCCGGTGATTTTCTTGATGTTGCGGTGACAGCCAACCCCATGGGAGAGGCGCTTGTGAGAGAGTACCCTGAAGTGGTTTCACGAAGTCGTATCATGCCCAGTAATCAGGCTGTTTTCTTTACCATCGATGAAAAAAGCTTTTATACTGAAGGGCTGTATTATGTCGATAGCACATTCCTTGATCTATTCTCGTACAATATACTTATGGGTGATCCGGCAAGCGCGTTGGATGAACCACATAGTATTGTTTTGACCCGCGACCTGGCTTCAAAATACTTTTTTAATGAAGACCCTATCGGGCAGATGATCAAGATGAATGACCGTGTCAATTTAAAGGTCACTGCTGTAATTGAAAACCCTCCCGGCAATTCTCATTTTGATTTCAGCTGTCTGGTATCCTATAGCACATTATTTCATGAATGGGGGAGAGAACGTTTTGAAGACTGGGGATCTCTATCGATCTACACATATCTTTTGCTGGCAGAAAATTCACACCCGGACTCCCTTGAGGCAAAATTCGACGACTTCATATACAGGAATATGGAGGACCTGGCCGAAACAGATAATATAACTTTTGAGCCCTACCTGCAAAAGCTTAGCAGCATACATCTTCATTCCAATCTGATGGCAGAAATAGGGCCAAACAGCGATATCGTATACATCTATATTTTCGGTGCCATTGCATTTTTTGCACTGATCATTGCCTGTATCAACTTCATGAACCTGGCCACAGCCCGTTCGGCAGGCCGTGCAAGAGAAGTTGGAATGCGCAAGGTTTGCGGTGCCCGGCGAAAACAGATCATCACACAATTCCTGGGCGAATCCATGCTACTTGCCATTTTGGCTATGATCCTGGCACTGATATTCGTGGAACTTTCACTACCATTATTTAATAACCTGACAGGGTTGGAATTGGGCTTTGCAACGCTTTTTACGCCATATATGATCATTGGACTGATCATCTTGTTGTTTATCATTGGCGTATTGGCTGGCAGCTATCCGGCATTTTATATGTCGTCATTCAAACCCATTGCTGTGATCAAAGGTTCCTTTACACGGAGCGGCAAGTCAAAATTCCATCTGAGAAATATCCTTGTAGTTTTTCAGTTCAGCATATCCATAATACTGATCATATGTACCGGTATCGTTTATTTGCAGATGGAATACCTGCAGACAAAACGTCTGGGCTTTGAAAAAGAAAATATCGTTATTATCCCCTTACGTTCAGAAAGACTCAGGGATAAGATCAAGGTATTCGACCATGAACTTACAGGCCTTCCCAGTGTGAAAAGTGTTTCCTTTTCTTCCGGTATTCCAGGCAGAAGCCTTAACGGAACAGGTTATTTCCCGGAAGGAGGCGACAAGGATGCTCCCTGGATCATATATAATATGGACTGTGATTTCGGATTTGTCGAGACCATGGGAATGAGGCTGATATATGGCCGGGACTTTGATCCGGGCAATGCCACTGATACCAATAGTATCCTGATCAACAGAACCCTGATGAACAAGTTGGGATGGGAAGAGCCGATTGGTAAGAGCATGCTTTCATTTGGGCAGGACACTTCCTTTCCACATGAAATTATCGGAGTTGTAGAGGACTTTCATTTTAAGTCCTTGCACGAAGCTGTCGAACCGGCCCTGATCATGATGAATACCAACGATCCCAACTATATGATCATCAAGTTAAATCCCGGGGATCCGGGCAAAGCAATCGAGAGGATACAATCCAAATGGGAAGATCTCGAATTATCATTTACTTTCGACTATTTCATGCTTGACTCGCAATTTGAAGAATTATACGGATCGGAAAAAGCAATGGGCAGATTGTTCATGTATTTTGCCCTTATCGCCATCTTTATTGCATGCCTGGGCTTGCTGGGTTTGGCTTCCT
Organism: Bacteroidales bacterium; assembly: GCA_023145125.1. Classification (GTDB taxonomy): domain Bacteria; phylum Bacteroidota; class Bacteroidia; order Bacteroidales; family B18-G4; genus B18-G4. The sequence goes on from JAGLEK010000052.1 coordinate 2,033, forward strand.
ATACAGCTGAACAGCGAACCAAGGAGATCGGGATCAGAAAAGTACTGGGTTCCTCCGTTGGAAATATCATTTTCATGTTAACACTCGAGTTTACAAAGTGGGTACTGATTGCAAACATCATTGCCTGGCCGGCAGCCTGGATAATGATGGATGCCTGGTTAGAAAACTTTGCTTTTACAATCACGTGGACAGAGTTCTTTTGGATACTGCCATTAGCAACGATCATTTCATTTTTGATAGCATTGCTTACTGTGGCATCACAGGCTTTGCGTGCTGCTCTGACTGATCCTGTAAAAGCACTTAAATATGAATAATAACGAATAAAAAATATGAAGTCTTAATTCCTTTTGAAGTCAATGATCAATTGTAACATCTCATAGTTTATCTCGTCATACACAAAAGAATAAAGCCGAAGTTTCGCCTGATATTTTGTTCAATTTTTCAGACCAGTTAAACTTAAATGAACTATTACTATGGTAAGAAACTTTTTAAAGATCACTTTCCGGAATTTTAAAAGGAATAAACTTTTTTCGATCATCAATATTATCGGCCTGAGTATTGGTATGGCTGCATTTATTTTGATCATGCTCTGGGTTAAATATGAGTTGAGTTTTGATCGCTTCCATAATAATTCAGGACAAATATACAGGCTCATATCCCATACCGACCAGGGAGGAAAGCCTTTTCAGGCTGCTGTAAGTCCGGCTCCTGCGGGCAAGTATCTTATGGAAAACATCCCGGAGATCATCAATTATACTACTTTTCGCCCCTATACCGACAACATGTTAGTCAGTATTGATCCGGAGGATAGCACACAAAGTGTTCGCTCTTTTAATGAAAAGAATCGGATTTTTGCCGATTCAAATTTTTTCAAGGTTTTTAGCTTTCCGGTTTCACGTGGAGAACCACATAAATTATTGAAGGATCTACATTCAGTTGTTATCAGTGAAACAATTGCAAAAAAGTATTTTGAAAATACTGACCCCGTTGGACATACGCTTCGTTTCTATAACAAGGTGAACTTAATTATTACAGGGGTTTTTAAGGATGTACCGGAAAACTCCCACCTGAAATTCGATTTTATCATCCCATTCGATATCCTGAAGAGCTGGAGTTCCAGTACCGGCTGGGGTAATTTCTATTTCAACAACTACTTTCTGCTCGATAAAGATGCAAACATCGACGAAGTAAATAATAAAATAGAAACTGTATTACGTGAATTAATAGGCGAAGAGGCACACATTGGTTTTTATTTACAGCCCTTAACTGATATTCATTTACGATCAAACATGGATATTGACCTGGCCGATTCCGAATCGGAAATTAATAATGATGTGTATTACTTTACCATTATTGCCTTTTTCATTTTACTAATAGCCTGCATAAACTTCATAAACCTGACAACTGCTAAGGCCGCAAGCCGTGCAAAAGAAGTTGGACTTAGAAAAGTCATAGGTGCTTCCAGGAGTCAGCTTGTACGGCAATTCGTAGGGGAAACCATCCTGTACTCAGTGCTTTCACTGGGTATCTCCCTCCTGCTCATCGAGCTGCTATTACCCACTTTTAATGCATTTTCAGGCAAAAACATTGGCTTGTTCATGTCAGGGTGGGAAGAAAACTCAGCCTTATTTGTGGCGCTGATCATCTTTACCGGATTCATAGCCGGCATTTACCCGGCTTACTACCTCTCTTCCTTTCAGGCAGCCAGGATATTGAAAGGTGATTATTATCAAAAAGGTGGGGCAGCAGGAGTCAGGAAGCTCCTGTTTATGATACAAATTGGTATATCGGTACTACTCATCATAGCAACTCTGGTAGTGAGGGACCAGTTGGGACTTGTCAGGACCAAAGACCTGGGGTATAATCATGAGAACCTGTTGTATTTAACTGACAGGGGCAATCTTCTTAGCAACTATCATAGCCTTAAAGCAAACTTATTAGAAGAGCCTGCTATTACTGATGTTACCATTTCATCAGATATTCCAATCACTACTATTCATCTTTGGGGAGGAAACGACTGGGAGGGCAAAGAAGGAAATGATGAAAAGCTCATGTATGTTTTCACAACGGGTTTTGATTTCCAAAAAAGCATGCAGATCACAATGAAGGAGGGACATTGGTTCGAGATGGCCAGCGATTCGTCTGCTTACATTATCAATGAGTCGGCAGCGAAACATATGGGAATGGAAGATCCCCTGAGCAAATGGTTCCAGAATAGTGATAATCGCGGAAGGATTATCGGAGTAATGGAAGATTTTCATTTTAAATCACTCCGCGAAAAAGTTGAGCCATTGATTATCAGGGGCAAAGGCTCTTATGAATACCTTATCATCAAACATCAAGAGGGAATGGAAAAGCGTGCCAGCGAAAAGATGCTTGAAGTATGGAAAGTATATAATCCGGAATATCCTTACGAATATCAATCCCTCACCAGAGAACTCGAAGGATTATATATTCAAGAAAAGAGAAAAGAAACACTTTACAGCACCTTTACTCTTCTGGCCATTTTTATTTCCTGTCTGGGTTTATTTGGCCTAACAGCCTTTACGATCGAAAAGAGGACACGCGAAATTGCCATAAGAAAAGTAATGGGTGCCGGAGCATCCGACCTGATCGTAAGCCTGTCAGCCAGCTTTCTAAAACTAGGGATACTTGCAAATATCATTATCTGGCCGGTGGCCTGGTACCTGATGCATACCTGGCTACAGAATTTTACTTACAGGGTAAGTATAAATTTCCTGTTTTTTGGGTATGGATTGGTTATGACATTCGGCATAATAATGATTACAATAGCCTATCATCTATTCCGGGTGATGAGAACAAATCCGGTAGAAGCGCTTAAATACGAATAAAAAGGTGTTAGGTGTTTGGTTGTCTTTGTAGTTTTAAATTTTTAATTTTAAATTAGTTGGCTATTATCTACTGCCTACTGCCTACTGCCTA
>JAGLEK010000520.1 GCA_023145125.1 Bacteroidales bacterium
GCATGCTGCTCTGCGATGCCAACATCAAAAACCCTCTCCGGCATCACTTCCATCATGAGGTTGAGAGAACAACCGGTAGGCATGGCCGGTGTTATAGCAACGATCTTTTCATTTTGACGTGCCAGCTCAATGATGGTCTTGCCAAAAACAAGCTGGTATTTAAGGGGCTTCTGTTCCTTATCTTCCTTATTGATAAGCTTACCGGTTTGCCTGTCGAAAGTGCCCGGGGAGTGGTAGGTGGTCTGGTGCTTTTCAGCTTCCTCAAAGCCTTTTCCTTTGGTGGTAACAATGTGCAGGAGCTTGGGGCCTTGTATCCTTTGTAAATCCCGGAGGATCTTCGTAAGGTAAACAACATCGTTGCCGTCGATTGGGCCAAAATACCTGAAATTAAGGGATTCAAACAGATTACTCCTTTTTAGGATCGTTGACTTAACAGCATTCCCTATCTGCGTAACTATAGCACGGGTATTCTTTCCGTATCGCGTTCCACCACCCAGCAATAACCAGATCTTGTCTTTGATCCTATTATACGTTTTGGAGGAGATCATAGCAGCCAATGATTCTTTGATGGCCCCGACATTTTTGTCGATGGCAATCCCGTTATCATTGAGGATCACCAGCAGGTTGGCATTGGATACCCCGGCATTGTTCATGGCCTCCATGGCCATACCGCCGGTCATGGCACCGTCACCGATCACAGCAATATGCAGTCTCCCGTTATCTTCGGTAAGGGCTGATGCCGTTGCCATCCCTAATGCTGCTGATACAGATGTTGAGGCATGCCCTGTTCCAAAGGCATCGTATTTGCTTTCATCCATCTTAGGAAAACCACTGATACCTCCTTTTTTTCGATTGGTATGGAAAAGGTCCCTGCGCCCGGTAAGGATCTTATGGGTATATGCCTGGTGTCCGACATCCCAGATCACCTTGTCGTAAGGTGTGTTAAAGATATAATGAATGGCTACCGACAGCTCAACAGTTCCAAGGCTGGCACCCAGGTGTCCCGGATTATGGGAGGTTTCATCCAGGATAAACTCCCTAATCTCACGGCATAGTTCGGGGAGCTGATTCTCATTCAGCTTTTTCAGATCTGATGGATCATTGATCGTGGATAATATTTTTCCGGCCAGGGCGCTCATTTTAACATTTCATTGTAGCAGATGCAAAGGTAATATGAAAATTGATACTGGTTACTGGATACTGGATGCTGGATGCTGGATACTGGATGCTGGATGCTGGATGCTGGATAACTTTAGCTCACTTTAGGCACTTGCATCAGGATAGAGATGAGTACCCAATTCAACCAATTCAACTAATTCAACATCTAAAGAAGTCCAAGTTCAAGCCTTGCTTCATCCGTAAGCATATCGTCTGTCCATGGTGGTTCAAAGGTAAGGTCGATGTCGGCATAGGTGATCTCCTCAACTTCTTCTGCCTTATGTTTAACCTCCAGCGGCAGGCTTTCTGCAACCGGGCAGTTAGGGCTGGTGAGGGTCATAAGAATGTGTACAAATCCTTCTTCCCGGAGGTTGATCTCATAGATCAGTCCGAGATCATAAATGTTTACAGGTATTTCCGGGTCAAAAACTGTTTTTAGTTTTTCGATGATCTTTTTCTCAGTCTTGCTATTGCTCATCTTATATTCTCATTATTGATTCGCTGCCTTGGTCTTAAATGCCAGTGCATAGAGCTTCATCTGCTTGATCATTGACATTAGCCCATTTGAGCGGGTGGGAGAGAGGTGCTCATTCAGGCCTATCTCATCGATAAAAGCAATATCTGCAGCAATGATATCATCGGCCGGCTGCTTACTGAAAACACGGATCAGGAGGTTAACAATCCCTTTGGTGATCACTGCATCGCTGTCGGCAGTGAAAATGATCTCCCCATCGCTCATGGAGGCATGCAGCCATACCCTCGACTGGCAACCGGAAATAAGAAAGCTCTTGGTTTTATATTTCTCATCGATCAGAGGACAGCTTTTTCCCATATCAATTAAGTGGTTATAACGGTCCATCCAATCGTCAAAATTGCCGAATTCTGTGATGATCTGCTCTTGTATTTCTTTGATGGTCATAAGTTAAGATTAGGTCCTAGCCAAACATTTTTTTAACCTGGTGGATAGCTTCCACCAGCTGGTCAATTTCTTCTTTGGTATTATACATGGCGAATGATGCCCTGATGGTGCCGGGGATGCCAAACCTGTCCATAACAGGTTGTGCACAATGATGTCCCGTCCTCACGGCGATACTAAATTTATCTATGATGGTACCGGCATCATAAGGGTGGATGTTATCGATCAAAAATGATAATACCCCGGTCTTTTTACATGCGGTGCCATATAACTGCACACCTTCGATCTTCTTTAGCTTCTGTGTTCCATATGCCAGCAGGTCATCTTCATAATCTTCAATACTTTCCATACCGGTTTCTTCCAGGTATTTTATTGCCGCCCCCATACCCAATACGGCTTCAACATTAGGGGTTCCGGCTTCAAATTTAAATGGGAGCACATTAAAAGTAGTCTCAAAAAAACTGACACTTTCCACCATTTCCCCTCCAGTCTGATAGGGGGGCATCGCCTCAAGGTGCTTTTCTTTGGCATATAATACTCCAACACCCATAGGCCCATATGCTTTGTGTCCTGAAAAACAGTAAAAATCGCAGTCGAGGTCTGACACGTCCACCTTAAGGTGTGACAAGGCCTGTGCACCGTCGATCAGCACCGGGACATTCTTGCCATGAGCATATTGTATCATCTCCTTAACAGGATTGATAGTGCCCAAAGTATTGGAAACATGTGCCAGGGCTATTATCCGTGTCTTGTCATTAATATGGTCTTTGTAAGCAGACATCTCAATTTCGCCCTTATCGTTGAAGGGTACTACCCGTAAACTTGCCTCTTTTTCAAAGCAGAGCATTTGCCAGGGCACCAGGTTGCTGTGATGCTCCATGGCTGTGATGAGCACTTCATCTCCTTTTTGCAGGATATCACGTCCAAAAGAAGATGCAATAAGGTTAATGGATTCTGTTGTACCCTTGGTAATAATTATTTCTTCTTTTTTTGATGCATTGATGAAGCGTGCTATCTGCTCCCTGGTATCTTCGAATGCAGTTGTGGCAGCCTGGCTCAGGTGATGAACACCCCGGTGGATATTGCAGTTTTCATTGGTATAATAATCTGTTATCCTGTCGATCACCGCCCGGGGCTTCTGTGTTGTTGCTGCGTTGTCGAAGTAAACCAGAGGTTTGCCGTAAACCTTCCTGTTCAGGATAGGGAAGTCGGAACGGATTTTTTGGATATCAAATGACACAGTGTTTTATATTAATTGGATAAATATACGACAATTCAAATTCCATGAATTTTTTGCCCAATGCCCAAACCCCCAACTTGAATTTGTTGCACCCTTACAGGGCGCTTAATTTCGTTGGACACCTCCTGGCTATCTACATCAGGCCCCTATGGGGCCAAACACAATACGCGCCCCCATTGTCCAACACCCAACACCCAACACCTAACACCTACACCTTCGATATATCAATCTCAAACAGGATCTCATTATTCGGCCCTTCACAATGCAGGGCGCAGGTGTCGCAGATATGGAGTTCGCCCTTAAGGCGCTTACGGATCATATCATCAACCCTTATTTTCAGTGCCTTGATGCTGATCTTATCAACTATTTCTCCCGCAAATGCATACAGGAGCAACAATCGGGCATTGGCTTCACAGATACCGCGCTGCCGAAGGTAGAACATGGCTTCCTGATCCAACTGGCCAACGGTGGCTCCATGGGAGCACTTCACATCATCGGCATAGATCTCGAGGAACGGCTTGGCATGGGACTTTGCCGTATCTGTCATCAAAATATTTTTACTATTCTGGAAAGCATTGGTTTGCTGGGCATCTTTCCTCACAAGGATATGCCCGTTAAAGACAGCGCTGGCCTCCTCATCAAGAATGCCTTTGAAGAGCTCATTGCTGTAACAATTCGGTTTTGCATGATCGATAAAAACCTGGTTATCGACATGCTGTGTCTTATCCATGAGATACACCCCGTATATTTCTGCTGAAGCTCCTTCACCATCCATAACGGTATGGGTATAATTTCTGATAAGCCCGCCATTCAGGGTAATGGCATTTGATCTTAAACTGCTGTCTTTCATCTGCCTGAACCATGTAGCATTGATCAGGGTGGATTGATTGTTGAGGTTCTGGAGTTTGTAATGTTCAAGGCCGGCTCCCTCATCAATAAACACTTCCGTGACCGAATTCTTGAACATGGCTTCCTGGTTGGTGGAATCATCGCAATGCACCATTGTCATCTTGCTGTTCTTCCCTAATATCACCAGGTTACGTGTTTGAATAAGCAGTCCTTTATCCCAGTTTATTATGCTCACCATTTGCATGGGTTTTTCCACCACTACATTATCCGGGA
>JAGLEK010000521.1 GCA_023145125.1 Bacteroidales bacterium
TGCTCAACCTTGCCCCGGCAGAAGGACCGTATAATTACGGCGACAGCATTTTCCCCAACTGGGAATGGAGTTCAACATCACGTACAATACAACCCGGGAGAAGAGGGGAAACCAACAATGGCTTTCCGGGCAACTACGACGGGCTCGATTACATGCTTTATTATAATATGTACACATTGCTTTTCTCCGGCCCTGTATCTGTTAATGAGCCGTATGGGATCAGCTTTCAGGCATACCCAAACCCTTTTAAAGACATTATCCATGTAAAAGCTCATGATTTTGAGGGCCCGGTCTCATATGAATTGATCAGCATCGACGGAAAAATGATCCGTAGCGGTACATTCACGGAGCACATAAGCATAAACAGCGGTGACATACGCGAGGGCGTGTATATCCTCAGAATATCAAGCAATAACAATACCGGCATTGTAAGAAAATTAATCAAACATAACTTTTAAAATTAATATCATGTCAATCATTCAGATCAGCGATTTGCATAAAGTTTACGACGAAACCAAGGTTCCTGTGTATGCCCTGAACGGTGTAGACCTGACCATAGAAGAGGGTGAATTTACAGCCATTGTCGGGCCATCAGGCTCAGGAAAAACCACCCTCCTGAACATGATCGGTGGCCTCGATAAACCAACAAAGGGTGCAGTCGTCATTGACGGAACAGAAGTCGGTTCGCTCAAGCCCAGGAAACTTATCGACTTCCGCCTGCATAATATTGGCTTTGTATTCCAGGCCTATAACCTGATCCCTGTGCTTACAGCCATAGAAAATGTTGCATTTATCATGCAGTTGCAGGGGCAGTCGAAGGATAAGCGGCACAGGAGGGCGATGGAATTGCTGGAAGCCGTAGGGATAGGCGATAAAGCCGACCAGCGCCCCGGAAACCTCTCAGGAGGACAGCAGCAAAGAGTTGCTGTTGCAAGAGCCCTGGCCTCAGAGCCGAAGTTCATACTGGCTGATGAACCCACAGCAAACCTGGATTCCAGATCTACCAATGAGCTGCTCGATATCATGCTGAGAATGAAGGAGGAGTCGAATATAACTTTCCTCTTTTCAACGCATGACAAAAGGGTGATGGACAAAGCCAAAAGGATAGTTACCATTGACGATGGAAAAGTAGCCTCCGATGAAAGGATTCAATAAAGCAATATTAACGATCGTTCTGCTCTTTTCCGTGGCAGCAGCATCGGCCCAGGAGGGAAAGAAACCCAGGAACTGGACCCTGAACGGCCACCTGCAGGACCTGGGAACAGTCTGGATACAGGATTGGGACGGCACATGGCAAACCATGAACCAGATCAAGAACCGCTTCGACTTCCGATGGTATCCCGGCAGTTTCTCGGTACATATCGGCATGAG
>JAGLEK010000522.1 GCA_023145125.1 Bacteroidales bacterium
ATATTCCAGATATCGTGATAAAACATCTCTGATCCTTCATAGGCATAGGTGAGGAGGGGTGAATAATTCGTTTCTGCATCAATAAACAGATGTCCCGGTCTGCCATCAATTTCCAATAGTGCAGCTGGAGATGTTGTACCAATGCCCACATTTCCTGAACTATAATATACATCACTGCCCGACTGAATCCAGTACCCACCTATGTAATTGGCATCGGTGATCTTGTCCCATTGCGGGCTTCCCGCTGTACCCGTATTGTAATACAAACCGGGTGTGTTGTTGGTTTGATATATGATCATACTGGTTGGTGGGCTGGGAATAAGGATCCGTTGCGCCTCTGTCATCCTGGGCATCACAAAGCCTTTGGTCGTCGATTGCACATCGAGCATGGCTGCCGGATCAGCGGTAGCTGCAGAAATATCAGAAACAAGTACCTGCGAAAATGCGCCTTGTGCCATGAATATCAGGCCAAAGACTAAAATGATGGGGAGTATTTGTTTTTTCATAATGATGGTTTTGATCATTTAAAAATTACCTTTTTGAACCGTTTACAAATATAAGCCATAAATTTTCGCTTTTAATCCGTTAAAACACGTAAGTATGACTACGTAATTATATATAATTCAGATTAGTGTTAAATAATATTTTGCTAAACAAATTATAATTATAACCCCATAATTATTAAGAATTAAAAAATTATAACAAAATGCTGTTAATAAAAAACCCCTGCCGGATCCGGCAGGGGTTTATAATATCTATGTACCCGGGCTTATTTGCCTCCCGGGATGTCTTCTGCTGTTTTTGCGTCGGTTGGTTCTACAGTATTATCTTTATCTGCAATACTACCGCGATCAAACTTCACCTCGACATTTGAATCAGAGTTACTACCGCTTATTGACTGAGGAGGTTGTCCTTTGACAAGTACTCCATTTTGATAGTAAAGGCCCTCACCATCGGTAGTGATGTCATTATCATTATGCAAGCCGCTTTGTATCTTTTGGCTGTAATCAGATGCGATCACTTCTGCAGGCAGGCTCATATTTTCAAAACCTTTACGTTTGCCTATTGCGATCCAGCTGAATTGTACATTGCTTCTGCCATCATTATTCTCAAGCACAGTGAATCCATTCTCATCCACTTTTTCAAGGTAAACCCATTCCGACTTACCAATAGGGGTAACAGTTACAATAATGGGTTCATTTGCAGAAACGACATTTGCAAATGCATCATCGAAACTGATGGTGGATTTTCCACTCTGCAGCTGGCCAATACCATAGGTTTGTACAGTCATTTCTGTAGAAACCAGTGTGTACATCACATTGCTCTGCCCGCTGTTATCCTGTTGCAGGTGAATATCTGCACCGGTGCGGTAAACATCACCTTCGGTAAAGAGGCCATAATTCTCTCCCTGTGTATACAAACCATATACATCACCATGAATATGTGCCCCAAAAAGATCACCATAAACACCAATTCCTATACTGGAAGAAGCTTCCCCCATAGCCTTCCCGCCTCCTGTGGTTTGGGATGTAAAATAGCCACCATATTGATTATTAGAGCTATTTTCATAACCAAGTGCGCCCCACTCGCTGCCGTTCCACAAACCTCCGAAAACTGCAGAAGCCCTGTTCTGAGGAGAAGATTCAGTATATCCGGCAACACCTGCTGAATAGCTTGTACCCTGGCTGTTATATCCCAGGACTCCTCCAACTTGATTCCCCATTGCGTATCCACCTCCTTGATTTGCGACGCTCTGAATTTCAACACCAACTCCTTTTATAGCAAAATCACCATCTGAAAGTACCTGACTGCTACCATCAGGTGTAAGACGTGCATAAACTCCAGCCGTAGCAGTTCCCAGGGCAGCCCAATAGTCACTGCTACCATGGGTACCCTGCACCCCAAAGTTTTCTAACCCAAGGTTCCCTTGATTTTGATTAAGAAAGGGGAGGGGGGTCACCACATAAACCCCATAAGCGCCGGTTGTTGACGTTCCCAGTGCACCCCGGTTATCAGAACCTATATGATGGCCATAAGCACCATGGTTTTCGGTTCCAAGGTAGCCGTAAAGTCCTTCCAATTTGTTTTGGCCATAAACTGCATTACCATGACCCTCATTCCATCCTCCAATACAAAGCGAACCCACAACAGATGTTGCCGATCTTACCACTGACTGTATACCATTTGCGTCCTCACCGCCATTATTAACATCAATGTAAAGCATTGGGAATTCGGCATAGGAAGCCATCATAAACGCCGCACCATCACCCTGGTAATTCAGGAACATCCTTCCCTGCGGGTGGAATCCGATCAAATCAGGGTTGTTGGAAAAGGAACCTGAATGTGGATTAAGGGCATTCACACTCTCATAAGATGTCAGTGTCAGGTAATCTGCTGAGTAGGCCGGTGGGCCTGCTGCCAGGCGATTAAACCATGTAAACTTCGTATCACCACCATATTCATAGTGCAAAGCAGCTTCGTAACCGTCTTCTGCATCGATAATGATCTCACCCGGCCTGCCATCAATATGAAGCGGTGCACCTGGAGAAGATGTTCCAATGCCAACATTACCGGAGGTATAATACAAATCGGTACCCGACTCGGTCCAGTAACCGCCTATGTAATTGGCATCGGTGATCTTATCCCATTGCGGGCTTCCGGGTGTACCGGTATTATAATATAACCCGGTAGTGTCATCTGTCTGATAGATGATCA
>JAGLEK010000523.1 GCA_023145125.1 Bacteroidales bacterium
CGCTTTGGCGGGACAGAGGGGTATTCCCCGTACAACTTATCTTATAAGTATCTTAAAGGCTCCGATACCTTTCTCTGTTTCAATTTTCAGGATGTAGAGCCCGGCATCGAGTTCGCTGACATTCAGCTGAAGATCAAATCCTTTTTCATTAAGCATACGTACGTTTTTACCGTCAGGGGACAGAAGGGTGAGCTTTGAGATTTCATCTTGCGACTCAATGAATATTTGCCCGTAGGCCGGGTTTGGATAAATATTTACATCTATTTGCTGAGGTTCTTCAATACCAAGATAATATTTGAGGGTAAAAGTATTCGAAAAGGCTGATTCTCCCTCATCATAAACTGCGGTAACATTATAATCATAAGTACCCTCACCCGGCATGATGTCAGTGGTGTTTGTGCCGGAGATCAGACTGCTGTTCACTTTGACATTATCTCTATACAGGTTATAACCCTGCAAGTCTTTTCCGCCTCCGATTTCTGCAAGGGTTCCGTCACTGTATTGCACCACCGCCCTGATCAGGTATGCCTCGGTCCATGAGGACCACGTCGAAGTGGCATCTTCCCTGTCCCACGAACGCCCGTTATCCAGGTTTCCGTCAAATGCAAGGAATGTTTGTTCGTTTAAAGAGCCAAAGCCAACAACAAAATCACCGTCCACAAAAATATTATCCGCTGTCACGTCTATGTCAAGCCACCCTTCTATCGCTGTCACATCATTTTCATAAAGTATGGTGTTGCCCGGCTGGGTTCCTCCCCAGTTGAAAACCTTTGCATCGAAGGTATTGTCGCCGGGGTCCACAGAAGTGAGATACTTCAGTGTCAATATCTGGCAAGAGCTTGCCGGCGACATATGTGTTGCCATTGTATAGCCCGGGTAATTGTATCCACTGGTGGTTTCATTGTTATCATATATGAGCTCTTCCTGAGACCCGCCGGGCCCGATCCAGCTAAGATTGGCTATATCACCTGTAGAGGCATATCCGGAAAGATTGATTGGTACTTCCAGCCCACTGGCATTCACCGTGGCCTGGACAGGCCCTGCCGGGCCCGACTCACCCTCATCATATACTGCTGTTACCGTGTAGGCATAAGTGCCATTGGCAAGGTCTGGGTCAGCATAGCTGGTTGATGTCCACGTACTTGTGTTGATCTTTGTGCCATCCCTGTATATATTATAACCCAGCAATGCACGGTTTTCTGAAGGATATGGAGCTGATAATGCTTCTTTCTCAAGGTGCATCACAGGCGCATTTTCTGTCTTTCCGGCATCGGCCGGCCGGAGCCATTCACTCACAAGCCTGCCACGCTTATCCTGGTACATGACATTTGCCTCATGGCTTCCCACATATTCAAAATTGCCTAATTGTGAAAGCTCGGTAAAGCCATTTGTGTGGCTTCCGAAAAACAGGGTCTCATTAAAGAAGCTATCGTCAACGCCTACATAAGGGCCGCCGGGATCATCATTATATGTGGCGATCATAAAAGTTGACTGGTCAATTACAATAGATGTTGCAATGTTTATCCAGTTGTTATTTACACCATTGCTTGTATATGGGCCACCCAGAATTGTGTTGCCGTCACCGGATAGCACATACACTGTCATCGGCTGATCCCAGTTCTCGAAATTAGTAGTGAAAAACCTGATATCATTCAATGAAACGGGAGTGCTTGAGAGCGTAAACAGCTGTGCAATACCGGCACCTCCGTCGGTAGAAGCAAATGAACTTTCAAATGTTCCGTCATGATAGGCAATCCATTCCTCGATACCGCCTTGAGGGGAGTACCAGCTGAGGTTTACGGTGCTTCCGTTTACCGAAGATTGCAAGTTTGTCGGGGGATTAAGCACAGTACCACTTACAGTGGCCTGTACAGGCCCGGCAGGATCTGATTCTCCCAGATCGTACAATGCTGTAACGGTGTAATTGTAGGTGCCAATTGCCAATCCGTTATCATTATACCAGGTATTGGTGAGAGGGTTGCTGTTCAGGGCTGTTCCATCTCTGTATACCTGGTAACCCAGGAGTCCGAGTAAATTCATGTACCGGTTTGGGATCGGTGCGATCACAGGTCCACCTGTGCCGGTGTTTTTTCTGCTTGTGTTGTTATTGCTTGTTGCAATGGTCTCAGGAATATTTCCACCCAGTACCGCTGTTTTGCCGTCAGGGTATAATACGACTGCCCTGATAAGATAGGCCTCATCCCATGTCGACCATGTTTGAGCGGATTCCTGAAAATCCCAGGACCTGCCGTTATTCAGGCCGGCATCATACCCGATAAATGCTTCTTCTGTAAAACTGCCGAAGCCTACAACAAAATCTCCCGTTACGTTGATCCCGGAAGCTGAAATATCTACTTCCACCCAGGCTGCATTGGCAGCGGTTTCTGTGCTGTTATACAGCACTGTGGTGCCGGGTTGAGATCCTGTCCAGTCAAAAACCTTTGCATAGAATTGCTTGTCGGAGCCTTCATTTGTAGTGTAATATTTTAGTTTCAACACCTGGCAGGGGCCTGATGGTGACATATGTGTTGACAAGGTATAGCCGGGGTATTTGTAGGCGCCCGTGCTGGTATTGTTGTCATAAATCAGCTCTTCTTCTGTTCCGCCACCTCCTCCCGGAGCCGTCCAGCTGAGGTATACATTAGTTCCGGTTACATCAGCCGTCAGGCCTGTTGGTGGATCGAAGGGTGGAGTGCCACCCTGCACTGCCTCAAAGGCATTTACCCTTCCATATCCCAGGTGCAGGCTCCAGGTTCCATAAGGATAACTGGGGTTGTTTGAATATGAATATCCTCCTACCTTATCGCAGGAACTATAGAGTTGTGTCCTTAGCTGAAGGCCTGTATATCCGGGATTTACCGATGCGATGAGGCCGACAACAGCTGCTGCGATCGGGCAGGCTGCTGAAGTTCCCCCGAACTCATAATAATCGGTGAATGAATAGCCGGGCAACCCGCTTCTGTCTATTGTCCAGGTGTCGGTGCCGGGTGCGGCAAGGTCCGTCGAGTCTCCGTAGTTTGAAAACGAACTTCGGCTGTCATATCTGTCAGTTGACCCTACGCCAACCACATGGGGGAAGTGAAAAGGATAGCCAATATAATTATAAGTATCATCATTACCTGTAGATGCCAGAACCACACATCCCAGCCCACCACGTGAATCGGTCCGCATGTTGGCAAAAGCAGTCCTGATAGCCTGAATATTTGCCCACGAGCCCATGGTATAGCTGTTGCTCACGGCAACAATATCGTATGGTGATGTCATCACATGCTCACATGCCCGTGTCAGGATCAGTTCCGTAGTCTGAAAGGTGCCTCCACCACCAAAATTGAAACCCATCTTAATGGGAACCACCATCGTATTATAGCCAACACTCGCAACACCCACAGAGTTATTTGTGAGCGCTCCAATCAGGCCGGAACAGGGTGTGCCGTGGTTTTCTTCGCTTTCAACAGCTTCCGGGTCGTTGTTATCATCCACCGCGTTGTAGGGTGAAAGATATTTTCCGGCCATTTCCGCATGAACAAGATCAAAGCCATGGCCATCAATTACGGCTACGGCAATAGATGATAAACCGGTGGTAATATCCCATGCTTCCACGGCGTCAATATCGGCATCGCTGGCCTGGTTCAGGAACCACTGGTCGGAAAACATCGGGTCGTCGGGAGTAAAATCCACTGTACCCGAAAAATAAAAGTTTGGCTGTGCAAAAGCAACTTCATCATACCTGTCCAGAGCCATGCATACATTAAAAATGTTTACTTCCGCCGGTACTGAAATAGCATATGTTCTGGATGAAATGAGGTCAAGTTCTTCAATCAAAAGTCCGTTGAAAGGGGCTGTGATCTCTGCTAATAATGCTTTGGAAGCATGCTTATTATCCATATTTACCAGCAAAATGTTATCGAGGTATGCAATGTCATTGCCCCTGATAAAAGCAGGATAGGCAGAAAGCACAGATTGCTCAGCCCTGATGCCGCTGAGAAAAGCCTCCGCTGCTTCAGGGGTGGCGCTGACAGACAGCCCAAGCGTATATAGTTTTTTATTATGCCCGGGAAAGGATTGCGATCTATCCCTGGTCAATTCTGAATTTCCGGCTTCAAATTCAATGATATCGCTCTCTGTAAGGTTTTCATCAAACACAACAAATACTTTCGAATAATCAACTTTTGGTGTAATGATTTCATTATTGTCCTGAAAGCTGTATTCATTGGTAGAAATGGTATTGGTTGATTGCGAATAGCAAAAAAATGTGCTTGCTATGAGCAAGAGGCTGAGTGTTTTTCTCATGTGGAATTTTTTAGGGATATTTACTTCAAACGTAATCATATTTTAAGGCCGGCGCAACTAAAGTCACCAATTTATTGTTAATGGTTTGTTAAAAGGAATTGCCATTATAAAGGCTTTCATACAAGTCTTAGGCCAAACACAATAAAAAATGATTAATTTTGCGCCACTAAAATTATCGAAGAATGTTTGAAGGATTAAGTGACAGGCTGGAGCGCTCCTTTAAGTTACTGAAGGGGCAGGGGCATATTACCGAGATCAATGTTGCAGAGACTTTGAAAGAGGTCAGGAAAGCATTGCTTGATGCCGATGTTAGCTATAAGATTGCCAAGCAGTTTACAGATGACGTTAAGCAAAAGGCCCTTGGTGCCGATGTGCTGAACGCTGTTTCTCCGGGGCAGCTGATGGTGAAGATCGTAAGGGATGAAATGGCAAGCCTTATGGGAGGGGAAATGGAGGAGCTGAACTTTATGGGAAGCCCTGCCATTATTCTCATTGCAGGTTTGCAGGGTTCCGGGAAGACCACATTTGCTGCCAAGCTGGCCAATTATCTAAAAACCAAAAAAGGCAGGGCACCATTGCTTGTTGCCGGTGATGTATACAGGCCTGCAGCGATTGAACAGCTGAAGGTATTAGGTGAACAGATCGGTGTTGAGGTATATACCGAGGATGGTAGCAAAGAGCCGGTAAAAATAGCATCCAATTCAATTGCCCATGCACGTGGCAAAGGGTATAATGTTGTGATCATTGATACTGCCGGCCGGCTTGCCATCGACAAGGAAATGATGCATGAGATCTCATCTATCAAGCAAAAGGTGAAACCTCAGGAAACATTATTCGTGGTTGACTCCATGACCGGCCAGGATGCTGTGAACACAGCCAAGGCCTTCAATGATCAGCTGGATTATGAAGGGGTTGTGCTTACCAAGCTTGATGGTGACACTCGTGGTGGTGCTGCCCTCACCATTAAGTCTATTGTTAACAAGCCCATTAAATTTATTGGTATTGGGGAAAAGATCGAAGCTATTGATGTTTTCTATCCCGACAGGATGGCAGACCGTATCCTGGGGATGGGTGATATTACCAGCCTTGTTGAACGCGCCCAGGATCAGTTTGATGAAAAGGAAGCCCAGAAACTGCAAAAGAAGATCGCGCGCAATGAATTCAATTTTAATGATTTCCTTTCGCAGATCAAGCAGATAAAAAAGATGGGTAACATCAAAGACCTGATGGGCATGATCCCCGGAATGGGCAAGGCCATCAGAAACCTTGATGTGGATGATGATGCTTTTAAAGGTATAGAAGCCATCATACACTCCATGACCCACGAAGAACGTGAAAATCCCAAAGTATTGAACGGAAACAGGCGCAAAAGGATCGCCCGTGGCAGCGGATCTGATATCCAGGAGGTGAACAGGCTCATTAAGCAGTTTGAGGAAACAAGTAAAATGATGCGAATGATGAGTAAAGGAGGCGGCAGGAATATGATGCAGATGATGAAGAACATGAAGGGCGCCCCCGGAATGAAACCTTGATAATTAAATAATAGCTGCAGGATCAAATGAAAATAATTAACGGAAAGAAGATCGCGGAGAAGATCCGCATGGAAATAAAAACGGAAGTTGCCCGCATGATAGATGCGGATGATAAAACTCCTCATCTGGCAGCAATCATTGTAGGAGAGGATCCGGCAAGTCAAACCTATGTTGCAGGAAAAGAAAAAGCATGTAAGTCGGTTGGCATCACGTCCTCGGTGTATAAACTGCCTGAAAATACAACTGAAAAGGAACTGCTTGAGCTGATAGAGTTCCTCAATAATGATGCTGAGGTCGATGGTTTTATCGTTCAGCTTCCACTGCCCGGACATATTTCAGAAGAAAAAATTATACAAAGCATCGACCCCTCCAAAGATGTTGATGGTTTTCATCCCGTCAACCTGGGGCGAATGCTGTCCGGATTGCCATCATACCTTCCGGCAACACCATACGGCATAGTGCAACTGCTTGATCGCTCGAAAATTGAGACAGAAGGAAAACATTGTGTGGTCCTTGGCAGAAGCAACATAGTTGGAACACCGATCAGCATACTGCTGTCCCGGAAAGCCAATCCCGGTAATTGTACGGTTACCATATGCCACAGCAAGACAAAAGACATCGGGAAGATCGCCGCAACGGCCGATATATTGATCGCTGCTATAGGACAGGCGGAATTCGTTAAGGCGGATATGGTTAAAAAAGATGCAGTGGTTATCGATGTTGGGATACACAGGATTCCCTCAGACAAGACAAAATCAGGTTTCAGGCTGATTGGTGATGTGAAATTCGACGAAGTATCGAAGAAATGCAGCCATATTACGCCTGTTCCGGGTGGTGTGGGCCCCATGACCATCACAAGCCTGCTTCAAAATACCCTGAAAGCATGCAAAAAGGAAATTTACGGATAGCACCAATCATATATATTTTTGGATAAACATCAGGAAATACTACTGCAGAAAGGAAAGCTGCTTCCGGTTATGGAAGAGTTTTACAGCATCCAGGGTGAGGGATATAATACCGGCCAGGCAGCCTACTTTATCCGTATTGGCGGGTGCGATGTTGGTTGTCACTGGTGTGATGTTAAGGAATCGTGGAACGCGAAGGTCCACCCGCTGACGGAGGTCGATGGCATCGTTGCCAGGGCTGCAGCATATCCCGGAAAAGCCGTTGTCCTTACCGGAGGGGAGCCCGGGATGTATTCCCTGGATCATCTCTGCAAAGGATTGTCGGACAATGATATTTGTATTTTTCTTGAAACTTCGGGGGCATATAGCCTGAGTGGTGCATTCGACTGGATCTGCCTTTCTCCCAAGAAAAATAACCCGCCACAGGAGTCTGTTTATAATAAAGCTGATGAACTTAAGGTTATTATAAGTGAGGATGCTGACTTTGAGTGGGCTATGGATCAGGAAAAAAAGGTAAGACCGGATTGTTTGCTGTACCTTCAACCCGAATGGAGCGTACATGAAAAGATGATGCCATTGATAGTGGACTTCATCCTGGACCATCCCCAATGGCATATGTCACTTCAGAGCCAAAAGTATATGCGCATCCCATAATGCATGACATCATATTGATAAATTATGTTCAGGCACTGTATTAAAATAATTGTCTTTTTCATATTGCTTATACCGGCAGGTTCATTAATTGCCCAGTCGGACGGGCATGAGCCGCTGCCGAAGGCTAAGAGGGCTTTCGACAATGCAATAACGTATTGGAACGCATTATCATTTGATAAGGCTGAAAAGGAGCTGCAAAAGGCAATTGAGATTGACTCAGCCTTCATTGATCCCTATATTTTACTTGGTGATATCGCCTTCGATCGATCCCATTATGACGATGCAATAGGATACTACAATCAGGCCATTGCCATCGACTCATCCTTTTCGCCTACCCTGTATTACCTCCTGGGGAAGGTATATTTTGAAAAGGAGGATTATGCCGCTGCTGCCAGCACGTTCGGATATTTTCTGGAGATACCGGGCATCAGGAAAGATCAGAGAAGTTTTGCCCTGGATTTTTATCAAAAAGCTGAATTCAGGAGACATGCCCTTGAGAACCCGGTACCCTTCGAACCAGAAAACCTGGGACAATATGTTAATTCAGAGCATGATGAGTATGTGAACTCGATCACCCTGGATGAAAAGAATATGGTTTTTACCCTGATGCAGCCCGATACACTCGTTAAAGGACGCTATACCGAAGGCTTTGTGATGGCAGTGAAGACCGATAGCATCTGGATGCTTGCGGGACGAGCCCTGCCTGACCTGTATGAACTGGGAAATATCGGAGCCATGAGCCTTTCGCCTGATGGCAGGTTCCTGTTCTTTACATCCTGTGGTGCCCCCGGAGGCCACGGAAGTTGTGATCTCTATGCCTGTGGTAAAACCGGTGATGAATGGAGCGAACCTCAGAACCTGGGTGCTGCGGTAAACACAGAAACCTGGGATTCCCAGCCATGTTTTTCCGCTGATGGACAGACATTGTATTTTTCATCTGCAAGGCCCGGCGGCAGGGGAGGGTCCGACATCTGGTTCAGCAAGTTTATTCAGGGTCGGGGCTGGACAAAGCCTATTAATGCGGGCCCCGGCATCAACACCCGGGAAGAAGAGATGGCACCTTTCATACATCCCGATGGAAAGACAATGTATTTTTCTTCAAAAGGGCACATCGGCATGGGGGGCTTCGATCTCTTTATCAGCCGTAAGGATAGCAGTGGGATCTGGGCTGATCCTGAGAACCTTGGCTGGCCGGTAAACACTGCCTTCGATGAGATCAATATCGTTGTTGCAACCAATGGCAAGGCAGCCTACATTTCCGCCAGGCGGGAGGAGGGCTATGGCGGATATGATATTTACAGCTTCGATCTGCCCGTATCGCTCGCTCCGCTTAAGGTCAGCTACCTCGAAGGAAATATTTATGACGCCGACACTAAAAAACCGCTGGCAGCCGAAATAGAACTTATTGACCTTGAAAGCGGAGAATTGTCTGTGAGATGCAGGTCAGATGAGATTAACGGACATTATGTAGCAGCCCTTCCGGGCGGTAAAAACTACGCCTTGAATATTTCTAAGCCGGCGTACCTGTTCTATTCTGAAAATTTTAACCTTAAGCAGACTGATGTGCCGGAAGAATCCGTGAAGATGGATGTTTACCTGCAAGCGGTAAAGGCAGGACAATCCTTTGTGCTTAACAATATTTTCTTCGATACCGACCGGTATTTCCTTGATGAGCTTTCGCAGGTTGAGCTGGCTAAGCTCGATGAATTTATGACCCTGAACCCTGAAATCCGTATTATGATCTGCGGACATACAGATGCCGTAGGCACAGAAGAATACAATCAAACCTTGTCAGAGAACCGGGCCGGGGCAGTTTACTCATTCCTTGTTAATGCCGGCATCAGCCCTGAGCGGCTTCAGTTCAAGGGTTTTGGTAAATCTCAGCCGGTATCCGATAATGAATCTGAAAAAGGCCGGGCTGAGAATCGAAGAACGGAGATACTTATTTTATAGTTGACGGTTGACGGTTAGCGGTTGACGGTAAGCAGAAAATTGCTAAATTTGCACCCAATTTTTGAATGAATTATGATCAATATTACATTACCGGATAAGTCGGTCAGGCAAGTTGAGAAGGGTACCTCAGCTATGGACATAGCTATGAGTATTAGCGAGGGTTTGGCGAGGAACGTATTGTCAGCTAAGGTGAATGGGGAGGTGGTAGATGCTACACTTCCTATCAATGAAGATGCTACTTTGAACCTGCTTACATGGAATGATGATGAAGGCAAAGCCACCATGTGGCATTCATCTGCCCATTTGATGGCAGAAGCCATAGAACAACTGTATCCGGGTGTGAAATTTGGTATCGGCCCCGATATTGAGAATGGCTTTTATTATGATATTGATTTTGGTGAATACCAGGTTTCCGATGCCGACTTCAAGAAAATAGAAGACCGCATTCTTGAGCTGGCAAGGGAAAAACAAAGCTTTAGCAGGCGGGTGGTCAGCAAGGCCGATGCTATTAGTTATTTCAGCGAGAAAGGGGATGAATATAAACTTGAACTCATTGATGATCTTGAGGATGGTGAGATCACCTTTTATGAATCAGGTTCCTTTACCGACCTTTGCCGTGGCCCGCACATGCCCAATACCGGGATGATCAAAGCCATAAAGTTGCTCGGAATAGCCGGTGCTTACTGGCGGGGAGATGAGAACCGTAAAATGCTTACAAGGATTTACGGAATCACCTTTCCCAAGCAAAAGGAATTGACCGCCTTTCTGGAGATGCTTGAGGAGGCCAAAAAGCGTGATCACCGTAAACTGGGGGCCGAACTTGAGATCTTTGCCTTTTCGCAACAAGTAGGCCAGGGATTACCGTTATGGCTGCCGAAAGGAGCAGAACTCAGGGAAAGGCTCGAGACCTTCCTGAAGGGTGTCCAGAAGAAAATGGGTTACCAACAGGTGATCACACCTCATATTGGCAAAGTTGAACTCTACAAAACCTCTGGCCATTATGATAAATACGGAGAGGATTCTTTCCATCCTATCAGCACACCCGTTGAGGGGGAGGAGTTCTTCCTGAAACCCATGAACTGCCCGCATCATTGCGAGATATATAAATGTATACCGAAATCATATCGTGACCTGCCATACCGTATTGCGGAGTTTGGCACTGTTTATCGCTATGAGCAAAGTGGTGAGCTGCACGGGCTTACCAGGGTCCGGGGCTTTACACAGGATGATGCACATATCTTCTGTACGCCGGATCAACTGAAGGATGAGTTCAAAGGCGTGATGGATATTGTAATGATCATCTTCAAGGCCCTTGACTTCAATGAATTTATAACACAGATATCATTGCGCGATCCTGATGACAATGATAAATATATTGGCAGTGAAGAAAACTGGGAAAAAGCTGAAAGGGCCATTTTAGAAGTTGCAGAGGAGCGTGGCCTGGATGCGGTGATCGAATATGGTGAAGCCGCCTTTTACGGGCCTAAGATGGACTTTATTGTGAAGGATGCTCTTGGCAGGAAGTGGCAGTTGGGAACCATACAGGTTGATTATAACCTGCCGGAACGTTTTGAACTGGAATATGTTGGCGCAGATAACGAGAAGCACAGGCCGGTGATGATACACCGTGCCCCCTTTGGCTCGATGGAAAGGTTTGTGGCTGTTTTGCTTGAGCATTGCGCCGGTAAATTCCCTCTCTGGCTGACTCCTGATCAGGCTATCGTGTTGCCAATCAGTGAAAAATATCATAATTATGCAGAAAAAGTTTTAAATTTGCTAAATAATTCCGAAATTCGCGCCCTTGTTGATGAACGGAGTGAGAAGACGGGCCGGAAAATACGTGATGCCGAAATGAAAAAGATCCCATACATGTTGATAGTTGGGGAAAAAGAAGAAAATAACGGGACAGTATCGGTCAGGCGGCAGGGAGAAGGGGATATCGGAACTTTCACAGTTGAAGAGTTCACAAAGATGGTCAATGAGGAAATTGAGCGTCTGCTCGACATAAAAATATAGTAATAACAAAAATAGGAGACTTAATTATAGCAGCAAAGACACATTACCGGGGTAGATTCAGAAGACCTCCCCGGAGAACCGGAAACGAACACAACATCAACCATGACATAAAATCACCTGTGGTTAGGGTTGTCGGTGAAAATATAGAACCGGGTATTTACAATATCAAAGAAGCCATAGAACTGGCTGAAGGTCAGGATCTGGACCTGGTGGAGATCTCTCCTAAAGCCAGTCCGCCGGTTTGTAAAATTGTTGATTATAAGAAGTTCCTGTACGAAAGAAAGAAAAAGCAGAAGGAGACCAAGGCCAAAACGGCCAAGGTCGTTGTGAAAGAGATAAGGCTGGGACCCAATATTGATGACCATGATTTCAACTTCAAGTTGAAGCATGCCATCAAGTTCCTGCAGGACGGAGCCAAAGTGAAGGTGGATGTATTCTTCAAGGGAAGGATGATCATCTACAAGGAAAAAGGGGAGGTGGTACTGCTGAAGTTTGCCCAGGAGCTGGAAGAATACGGAAAAGTTGAGCGCCTGCCTAAGCTTGAAGGAAAAAGGATGATCATGATCATCGCACCGAAGAAATAATTTTTATCAATAAATAATTTGTATAGTAATGCCAAAAATGAAGACGAAATCCAGTGCCAAGAAAAGGTTCACCTTAACCGGCACCGGTAAAATCAAGAGAAAGCATGCGTTCAAAAGTCACATTCTGACCAAGAAAACAAAGAAGCAGAAACGCAACCTGACCCATGATACTATGGTTGATCCTGCTGATGAGAAGAATGTGCGCGCAATGCTCAGGAAGTAAAACAAGTATTAACTGCAAAGGGCCAACAAGCTCCTGTTCGTCGCAGGGCGCCCCAGCAAAAATGTAAATTAAAATGCCAAGATCAGTAAATGTAGTAGCCGCCAGGGCCAGAAGGAAAAAGGTCATGAAAGAGACCAGGGGCCAGTTTGGCAGGCGTAAGAATGTCTGGACGGTATCGAAAAATGCGTATGAAAAAGGTTTGACGTATGCCTACCGTGACAGAAGGAACAAGAAGAGGAATTTCAGGGCACTGTGGATCCAGCGTATCAACGCAGCCGCACGCCAGTATGGAATGTCCTATTCAGTGTTCATGGGTAAGATCCACGAAAAAAACATCGACATAAACAGGAAGACGCTGGCCGATCTGGCCATGAATAATCCTGATGCCTTTAAGGCGATTGTTGAGAAGATAAAATAAAAAAAGCCCTCCGAGTTCTCGGGGGGCTTTTTTTTAACTTCTTCAATCCTTGTACC
>JAGLEK010000524.1 GCA_023145125.1 Bacteroidales bacterium
CCCGGCGATCAACCCACTATACAGGAAGGTATTAATGCTGCCAGTAATGAAGATACCGTTCTTGTTGCAAATGGAACCTGGTTCGAGAATATTACCTACAAAGGCAAAGCCATAACCGTTGCCAGTAATTATATTTTAAGCGGAGATACAAACGATATCCATAATACCATTATAGATGGCAGCAATCCCGTTTATCCCGACACGGCCTCAGTAGTAAGGTTTGTAAATGGAGAGGATACCACTTCTGTTATATATGGTTTTACGATAACCGGAGGGAGGGGAACTAATTTGCAACCCGCTATTAATTATCAGGCAGGAGGCGGGATTTTGTGTTGGAATTCAGGTGCAAAAATCATTAGTAATTATATCGTTTATGATTCGTTATTGACAGACATTCAGGGCATTGGATGTGGGATTTATGGGGGCCCAAATGGCAGCAACTCATATTTGCTTATTGTAAACAACAAAATACAAAACAATTATATTTACTCAACCTCTCCTGATTACTTTGCTACGGGGGCTGGGATCGGGACGGATTGCCACTGCATCATCAGGGGGAACAATATATCCTATAATACCAGTATTGCCGAAAACTGGCGTGCCTCTGCCCCCATTAATTGTCGGGGTTTTAATAATTATATCAGGTTCAATAGTATTTCTGAAAATATAATTAATCATAATATAACTATTTCTCGTGCAGACTCTGAGCCTCAAATTTTTGGCGGAGCTATTTACATTATGAATAATTATGGGAATATTAGCAACAACGAAATTAAATATAATGAAGTAGCTGCTGAATCATCAGATGGGAAGTGTACTGGTTCAGGCATAACACTTCTTTACACGGATGAATCCTTCATTGTAAACAATAATATTATTTCATACAATAAATTTACTGCCGGACAGCTCTGCTGGGGAGGTGGGTTACTTATCCTCTTTAGCACCCCAAAAGTTTTTAACAACATAATTAGTAATAATGAAGCTACAAATGGTGGTGGCATAGGAGTTCAGGGTAGTGGTCCGGAATACCCATTTATTGTTAATAATACAATTGTTGATAATATTGGTAGTTGGGGTGGAGGGATGTGGATATATGAGGATAGTACAATTATTCTCAACAATATAATTTATAATAATATAGCTTTAGTAAACCCTGCGATATATGATGCTTTTGAAACTACGAAAGTAAATTATTCTGACATTGAAGGAGGTTGGATAACAGGAGATGGAAATATCGATGTCGATCCAAATTTTATTGACGAATTATATCATCTTGATTGCTACTCCAGTCAATGTATTAATGCCGGAACAGATGAAATTAAAATAAACGGTATAACATACATAGCCCCACTTTTTGATTTTGATGGAGAGCCAAGGCCACAAGATGGCTATTTTGATATAGGAGCCGATGAAGAAGAATTATGTACTTCAATTGCCGAATTAGACTTAACAGAAACAGTTTTTGACTTAGGAGTCAATCCCAATCCCTCTTCCGGAATTGTCATTATAACCTACAAACAAGTTGAAAGAGGAAAGGTTACGTTGAATGTGATTAACCATAAAGGCGAACTGCTCAAAACTTACAGTCTTGAAAACCAAAACCCGGGCAAACATACAATGAATCTTGATTTGTCTCATTTGCCAAACGGGCTGTATCTAATTCGCATGCAATCAGGAAATTCTGTTGAAACAGCAAAAATCATCCTTCATAAATAAACAGGTTCAGGGTACAGGGTGCAAGGTTCAGGGACCCAAAACCACCCTGTCCCCTGCACCCTGCACCTGGCACCCATAATAAATTTCAAAAAAACTTCAAACCTTAAAACTTAGAACTAACTCAAAACTCAACAACCTGTCCCGAGCGAAGTCGAGGGGCCCAACACTCAAAACTATTTTCTAATGAAAAAACTTCTACTCTTAACCACAATCCTGATGATCACAGCGATGCTCAGTGCCCAGGAAAGAGTCCTTATTCCAAAGGAAAATTTAAACATCGGAGTTAAAACAAGCCTGGATTTACCGTCTTCTGGATCCCATACAATTTTAAACCCTTTTCAAAGCAATTTGAAATCTGGAGCATTAGCACCAACCGAACATCTTATTGGAACAACCTTTTATGATCTGCAGGCAAATCGGTCTCTTCAAAACAGGATCTACCGTCACGATGATGGTAGTATCGGAGCTGTATGGACAAGAGGAATCGATGATGCCCCGGATTTTCCTGACAGGGGTACCGGATATAATTATTATAACGGAACTGAATGGGGCCCATTACCTGAAACAAGAATAGAAAGCATACGTACAGGCTGGCCTAATTATGCAGCATTGGGATCTGGCGGAGAAATAATTGTATGTCATGATAATAATCTATTTAAACTATACTTCCTAACAAGGGAGAATAAGGGTATTGGTGATTGGACGGAAGCATATTATTCATATAATACCGGACCGGATAATTTGGCTTGTCCAAGAATTATAACAGCCGGCACTGACCATAATACCATTCATATGATTGCTAATACTTGGGATGAATACATGGGGCAGGAATATGCTATAATATATGCACGATCTCAAGACGGTGGCATGACATGGAATATTGAAAATGAAACTTTGGAGGGTACGGGAATTGATGATTATCAATCGCTTTATGTTGATAGTTATGTATGGGCTGATGAAAGGGCTGGGACTCTGGCTTTTTTGTGTGGAACTGCCTGGTATGATCTCTTCATGATGAAGTCAACAGATGATGGCGATACCTGGGAAAAGACAATTATCTGGCAGCACCCTTATCCGTTTTTTGATTGGAGCTCTACTATTACCGATACTTTCTTTTGTATGGATAACTCTGCAAGTATTGCCCTGGATTCAGACGGAAAAGCACATATTGTGTTTGGCATCAATAGAGTTATTCATCCTATCGCAGGAAATGATTTTTGGTATTACCCAGAAGTAGATGGAATTGGCTACTGGAATGAAGATATGGAGCCTTTCTCAAATGACCTGGATGCTCTTGCTCCTCCGGGTTATGGATTTGCAAACTCTGAAATGGTAGAGAACTATAATTACATAGGTTGGATGCAGGATGTAAATGGTAATGGTAGTCTCGATCTAAACTCTGGATTTATGTTCTATATGGAGATTGGTCCTTCTACAATGCCAAGTATTACTATTGATAATCAAGATCGAATATTTATTATTTATTCATCCACCACCGAAACCTATGAATACGAGAATTATAATTACAGGCATATTTGGGCCAGGGCATGCGAAAATGGATTCTGGGGGCCTTTCCTTGACCTGACAGAAGATATCGCTCATATTTATGATGAATGTTTTTATCCGGTCTTGGCATCTTCTTCAGATGAAAATATACATTATTTTTTTAATGCCGATGGAATCCCCGGCCTGGGCTGGGGACAAAATCACGATTATATAGAGAATCGGATTATATATGGTGCTCTGCCAAAACCTGACTTACTTACCGGAATAAAAGAAAAGGGTGAAATTCAAGATGAAGGTATGGCTTTGAAAACGAACCCAAACCCCACCCCTGGTATCATCAATATAAAATACGAACTTAAAGATGTTGGGGAGGTTAACATGAGTATGATAAACATCCAGGGCGAACTATTGCAAACCCATATCATCGAAAATCAAACCATCGGAGAGAATTCAACAAAGCTTGATCTCTCCCATTTGCCAGATGGACTTTACTTAATCCGTTTGCAGGCAGGCAATAATTCAGAAACATCAAAAATCATCATTCATAAATAAACTGTGACCCTCTGAGTCTCTGTGACTCCGTGGCAATAAAATAATAGCCACAGAGGCACGGAGGCACAGAGGAATACGGTTGTAAATTACAAACTTCAAAAACCAAAATTCAAATTCTAAAACACTTAAAATTTAAAACTTAAAACTAACTCAAAACTCAACCCTCAACACTCAAAACTTAAGTGGGGTTAGGTAGATAGGTTGTTGGTTAGGTAAGGTCCAGGGTTCAAGGTACAGGCTACAGGAACCCGGGCCTTTTTTATTGATCATTCGGAATTTTATATGTTCGATGTTTTTTAACACAAAGGTCTCAAAGCCTGCCGGCAGGCAGGGATTTCACAAAGGAACCACAAAGAACACCCTAATTCAACCAGCTTTGTTCTCCGAAGCTTTAGCGAAGGAGAATTCAACCAATTCAACAACCTGTCCTGAGGGAAGTCGAAGGGCTCAAAACTCAAAACTATTAACTTAAAACTAACTCAACACCCAAAACTCAACACTCAAAACTTAAATTACTATATTTGTTCTTCTCGAACCTCCCCGACCACAAAAATTGGGTTGGGAAATGATTTACCAAAAAACTATCAAGATGGAACCAACCCGACTCTTTGACATCCTGGAACTATACCGTAACGACTACGCCGGGAAGGAAGATGCTTTTGCTAAAAATGTTGATGGCAAATGGATTAAGTATTCTTCGGAAGATTATGTTGATCTGTGCACCAATGTCAGCTATGGGCTGCTTGAACTCGGCCTTGAGAAAGGCGACCGTGTAACCACTATCTCACAGAACCGCCCCGAATGGAATATAATGGATATGGGCATCGCGCAGGCAGGGCTGATACACGTTCCCATCTATCCGACCATCAGCACCGCTGAACAGGAATATATCCTGAACCACTGCGAAGCAAAGGTGCTTTTTGTTTCCGACCAGATGCTCATGAAAAAAATAAAACCGGTGCTTGATAAAATCCACTCCCTGAAAGAGGTGTACACCTATAATGAGGTTGGGGAAGAAAAACACTGGATGGAGCTGGTTGACCTGGGTAAAAGTGCTGCCGAAAAACAAAAGCCGGCCCTTCAGGCAATAATGGATGCCACCAGGCCGGAAGACCTGCTTACAATTATCTATACATCCGGGACTACCGGAAATCCAAAAGGGGTAATGCTGTCACACCATAATCTTTTAAGCAATACATTAATGTCGAAGCCAAGGCTTCCCATTTTCCATCCGGAAAGGGCAATCAGCTTCCTGCCCTTATGCCATGTTTACGAACGAATGGTGAACTATATTTACCAGATAAACGGAATTGGCATTTACTATGTAGAAAATCTGGCCAAGATCGGTGATTATATCCGCGAAATAAAGCCACAGATATTTAATACGGTTCCCCGTCTGCTGGAGAAGGTGTACGATAATTTTATCAAGAAAGGAAAAGACCTCACCGGCATAAAAAAGATCATATATTTCTGGGCTGTGAAGATCGCTCATCAGTATAAATACCCCGGGAAAAACAACTGGTGGTATGAAAGAAAACAGAGCCTGGCCGATAAGCTCATCTATAAACACTGGCGTGCCGGGCTGGGTGGAAATATTAAAATAATCGTGTCCGGGGGTTCGGCATTGCAGGAAAGACTGATCAGGATCTTCTGGGCTGCAGGCCTTCCCGTGTATGAAGGCTATGGCCTGACAGAAACATCACCCGTGATAGCTGTAAACGACCCGAGAGACCACAAGAGGGTCCGCTTTGGTTCTGTAGGCCCTATACTTGAAAACCTTGAAGTAAAAATTGCCGGGGATGGTGAGATCTTGTGTAAGGGGCCCAGCGTAATGATGGGTTATTATAAGGATGAAGAACAGACAAGGGAAACCATCAGTAGCGATGGCTGGCTGCATACCGGGGATATCGGTATTCTGGAAGATGGATTATTCCTGACAATCACCGACAGGAAAAAAGAGATCTTTAAGAACTCGGCCGGAAAATACATCGCTCCACAGGTGATCGAGAACAAACTTAAGGAATCATCCCTTATCGAGCAGGCCATGGTGGTTGGTGAAAATGAAAAATTCGCCAGTGCTATCATATCACCAAACCTAGATTACCTCCATTTCTGGGCTACCAAGCACAAGATTCACTTTATGGAAAATAAAGACCTGGTCCGAAATAAAGAGATAGTCGCACGCATGCAGAAAGAGGTAAACAGGGTAAACAAGCGCCTCGGGCAGGTGGAACAGATAAAACGTTTCCGCATGGTCTGCGACAGCTGGTCGCCGGAAACCGGAGAACTCTCTCCTACCCTGAAACTGAAACGAAAAGAGATTTATGCCAAATATAACCATATCCTGAAACAGATCTACCTGGTAAAAGAATAACCCGCCCTGAAGGGCGGGAAGCCGCAGTAGAACCAGGTACCTGCTAAGCCTCGGCTTACGCTGCGCTTCAGCGTAGCGTTTAGAAACCCCGGCAGCCGGGGGCTTTAGCCCCCACTCTCGTCGTACTTCAGTGCAGTAATCAGAGCTTTAGCCCATTAAACTTATAAAGCTTATTAAAGTGATAAAGCTCTTTCTCAAGGCTTTTTCTCTGATGATGTTGCTCCTGGTTCCTAATATAATTTCTTACAATATTCAGGTTCATGATACCAACTGATACCGCATAGTATTCTTGTTGCCACTTAAACTTTTCATTTGTTATATTCATCCGGTTTATCCAATAAGCAGATTCACCTTTCAACAGCTGTACAATTTTTGAGATCTGCTGCTCGCCATTAATCCCAACCAGGCAATGAACATGGTCTGTATAACCGTTAATTTGATCAATATAAATACCTTTGGTTTTTGCATTGCTCTTTATGTGATCAAATACTTTTGCCCGGATATCTTTTCTCAATAGCTTTTGTCGTTTCTTTGTTGTCCATACAAGGTGAACATATATCCTGGTATAACCCATAACTTAATTCTATATATCTATTAATACCGAATTAAGGAAAATGTCCCACTAAAAAAGCTAAAGTTTACTGATTACGCGTCTTGCCGGGGAGGGGTTGAGGGCTAAAGCCCAAAGAAATAGGATATACGCACTTAACCCGCCCTGAAGGGCGGGCAAAGCTGCAGTATAGCCTGGTACTTGCTACACTCACTACTTACGCTGCGCTTCAGCGCAGCGC
>JAGLEK010000525.1 GCA_023145125.1 Bacteroidales bacterium
TGAAGCTGCGTACCTTCATCACCCAGGACAGCCAGCGCGATGACCTGATAGGGCATGTTTATGATATCACGTATGGAATAATACGCCCTGGAGTTGATAACCTGGTTGTGATCGATGATTCGATTGTGAGGGGAACGACACTTAAGCAAAGCATCATTCGCATCCTGGCCCGCCTACAGCCAAAAAATATTATTATCGCCTCCTCTGCTCCACAGATCCGTTACCCCGACTGTTACGGCATTGATATGGCTAAATTGGGTGATTTCATTGCCTTCAGGGCCACCATTGAACTGCTGAAAGATACCGGAAGGCAGGATGTGATCAATGAGGTTTACAAAAAGTCCAAGGCACAGCAGCATTTGCCAAAGGAATCGATTGTAAACTATGTTAAGGAAATATATAAGCCTTTTACAGCGCAGCAGATCTCAGATAAGATTGCGGAATTACTTACTCCTAAGGGACTGGAACCCGGACTGAAGATCATTTACCAGAGCATCGAGGACTTGCACAGCTCGATACCTGAGCACACCGGCGACTGGTATTTTACCGGAAATTATCCTACGCCGGGGGGGAATAAGGTGGTAAACCTATCCTACATTCATTATATTGAAGGCACAGACAAACGGGCCTATTGATCATTCAAAGGCTGCGGATATCTTTGCGGCCAGCTCAATGAACTCATCCTGATCCATATCGACAGGCGGTTTTTTAAAGTCAATGTCATATACGCTGTTGATGGGAACAAGGTGAATATGGGCATGTGGTACTTCCAATCCCAGAACCGTCATTCCCATTCGTTTGCATGGGACCACCTTTTCAATGGCCAGGCCAAGCTTTTTTGAAAACTTGATCATATCGCCAAGGAGGTCATCTTCAAGTTCAAAAATATAGTCAATTTCTGCTTTCGGGATTACCAGGGTATGTCCTTTGGCGAGGGGCCGGATGTCGAGAAATGCAAAAAATTGTTCGTCTTCCGCTACTTTATAACAGGGTATCTCACCCCTGATGATCTTTGTAAATATACTTGCCATGGTACCAGGTCTTTGAAAAAAAAGGATACTGCCTGTTTACAGCTAACAGGCAGTATCAAAGATACACAAATATATAACGCCTAAAATGTGTTCAGATCGGGAGGGCGCATCAAGCCAAACCATTTCAGCACTCTTTCACCCTCATTGGTATTTACGTGAATGATATAGATGCCGCCTGCTACCTGGATACCTGCAAAGTTTTTCAGGTCCCAGTCGATAAATGTTTCCTGTGAATCTTTTGTAAGCTGCCTTACCAGGGTACCATTGATATTGAATATGGTAACGGTTGCTCTTTGGGGCAGGTTCGTGATCTTGATCCGGTTATCGAGAGCGTTCCTTTCATAACTGCTATAGGCATAATATGGATTTGGAACAACATTGATCAGATCCAGGTCCGTTTCTGCTTTCGCAGCATTGTATTGAGTGGTGGCAATACCTTCTGTGTTGAAAATATATACCGGGTAGTTGCTGTTCATGGTGTCGGCAAAAGCATACTCACTTGCCGGCGGTGTACTGTAATACCTGCGGTAAGGCTTTGAAGTACGTATGCTCAATTTCCAGTCGTTACCTTCAGGGAGCCATTTTTCGCCTTCAACAGAAAGGGGAATGCCAACATACATCATGGTAGAATATAATATGGGCATATAAACACCCGGTGGCAGCGGATTTGGCTGCAGGGTGTCGTATATGTGCGGTGCTTTGTGGAAAAATGCACAGGCATCATAAGCGGGGAAATCGTAAGTTAAGGTGACCCCCTGGATGGTGAATGACAGGGTCTTATGATTCAGGATATATACATAGTGCATGCCCCCGAACAGGGGGTTTTGCATGAAATCATAGATGTTATGCGTAGGATTGAATAACATATCGCGGCCATTTTCACCCGCCAGAAATGAATTTTCCCCGAAAACCACATTCAGCCTTTCTCCTGTTTCAACATTGATAACATAACCGGGAAACCAGCCAAAGCCTTTTTCTGAAATATAATTCGGATCGTCGGGATTTGTACTGGGCCCGCTGCCCGGAGGGGCCGGGTTACCATATTTGTCGACCGACTGGCCGAATCTTTTTTCAAAGCGGTTCACGCCACCCTCAGACAATATGTTATCATTGCACATTTCGATTATCATCGATCTTGTCCAAAGGGTTTTATCGGCGGTCATCACAATATCAACACTGGCCAGGTCTGCCATTTCTGCCTGTTGTTTTGAAAGACTGTTCAGGGCAGGCCCTTCAGAGCTTTGGATTCCGTGTGCACAAAGGATATAGGGTGCCCAGCTACCGCCGGCAATCTTTTCAAAGGCTTCTTCCGGATCAAAGGCATAGTTGGGCATATTCCAGTCATTATTTAATGGGTTATCCTGGTCGGTATATTGACCGGAGCGTATCCAGTTTGAAGGGCTGGCAGGGATATTGTTATCTTCCACCCCTGAAACCCAACGGCTTGAACTGTCTGAAAACGCTGAATATGAGGTAAGCAGGCCATTATTCCTTGCCAGGCTGTCGCCGGGGTAGAAGGGTTGTGATACTTGAATGGATAATCCCAGATCAAGAAATAGCTGCTCATCATTGTAGTTGATCTCCTTATCTGAAAAGTATGCTTCACCACTGCTAAGATTTATTAGCTTCCAGCCGGCGGAATCAATATGGGCACTGTCAGAAACAGACACAATCACATTGTTAAATTCAATCATATATTCTGATGTGATTACATTCAGCGGATCAACGACTTTTACATTTAATGGCCCTAAGCCATTCATATATTTGGCCTCATATGCAATCGGGTAGTCAGGGCTTCCCATTACGTTCAGTGAATCAGCGGGTGGCTTGCTCATGATCAGTTCTATGGATTCATCAGTGAGTTCGATGATCATGCCACCATTGCCGTTTCCCTGTACACGTGTAATCTGCGGGCCCTGTCCGTAAGTGGAATTTAACGCTGTTCCGTTAACAATAGGGTGTGGTATTGCAGTATAAGTACGAATATTTCTGCGCCCGGCAAGATAAGGTTTCTTTTGTCCCCTGAGGCCCTCAAGAACTCCAGGTTCCTGGCTGTACGGCATATACATATTATATGAATATGCAATGACGGTATAATAGTACTGCCTGAAATTGGTCAGTTGGCGGTTGCTTGTTCCAAAAGCATCTTCTGTGATAGTAAATGAGTGCCGGATTCCGTTATCACCTCCCTCAACTTCAATAATGGGCACATTCCCCTGAATATTTTTGTCGTAGTAGTAGTTAACAAGCGTACTTATCCCATTCTTAATATCAAACTGTGCCACCAGGCGAACAAGGTCCGCATTGTCTTTGCTGTCGAGGGTAACTGTCGCATTGGCGAGCTGGTATATCTGATAGCCTTCAAAATGATACAGCGAATCGCTTCTCATTGTTGTATCGGCAGGATTAGGCTGAATAATAGTATTATCATATTCCCGGTAGCTTTCCAGATAGTTATTTGAAATTTTTGAATTGGAGATATAAAAGATCAATTCCCTATTGAGCTCCACAATGGCCATATCAGGGGCATCGGGGCCATCCAGCACTTTAAAGCAATTGTCGAATAGTTTCTGACATTTGTCATCTACCACACGCAGCAGTTCTACGGAGGCCCAGGGCCCGCCGGATGCTGCTCGTGCCCATGGGATCCCGACAGTTATGTAGTTCACCGCCCCGGGCTCGAGGGTAAATGGGCCGGCTGATTGCATGAAGCGCCTGTCGAAGGGGTTGTTATCTGCAGTTTCTTCTGTCCAGTACAGGCCATTTTGATTATAACCTCCATTGGGAGGAATTCCCCTGGTGCCCCAGTTGCAGGGATCAGAGTCTCCGGGAAACATGAAGTCACACTCCGGGCCTACAGCACCCGAGTTGAAGTGTGCATTGCCTCCATACAACATGCGGGTGTTGTCTCTCCAAAACCCTCTGAGGTAATTGTAGTATTCCGGTGCCAGGTCAGGATCTCCCTGTGGGCTGTTATCATTATTATGATAGACGAAGCGCCGCATACCGAAACGTTCATCATCAACAATATGATTGCCGAAGTTTACTCCATTGATGGCCATCTGATCCCATTCATATTGGGAATTCAGGATTGAACAATCGCCTGTAAATTCCGGATTGTCGCGGCCATCGGGATCTATATACGGGCCCTGAAAAAAGTCGATGCCTATTGCCGGTGGCTGATTACCATAAGCTTCCGGCTCAGAACTGCCATCAACTGATGTTCCGTTATAGCAATAGCCAAGCCCTCTGGCAACATCACAACCAACATAGTCATCGTCGGAATACCCCAGGTCGGTATCCACCCATGGGCTGAAATATGTGTTTTGCAGGGTAAAGGTAGAACGGTTGATGATCTCGTAGGTGTAGAATGTCATATTATTGATCTCATCATTGGTGGCGAAAGCAAAAGCCTGCGCCCTGATCTCAAACCCGATAGATGAGCCCTGTGTTTCAGAATGGAAATTTCCTTTATCGTTGAATATCCACCAGAGGGTTTGGTCTCCTTTCAGTACCTGATCAACAAGGATACTCCCCTGTACCGTACCCATCTGGGTTTCTTCCATGGTCCTTTGGGGAACATAGTTTGGATCTCCGGCATAATTCAATGGGCAGAGTTCATTGGTGATATCGTAATAAGGATAATCACCCATGGTTGGGTCGTAGTCCCCATCCCCGTCAATATCGCGAAAAGGTGCCAGGTAATAACTCTGGTTCTTTGAATAATCACCATGCGCCGGATAATTAAGGATAGATTCGGGAATTTGGTATTCCGGGTATTCAACAGCCCTGTTTTCACTATGCCACCAGCCGAGGTATTCATCCACTTCCGCACGGCTGAGCACGAAGTGCTGGTCATATTGTGCACAGGTAATCTCATCGACCGATGCCGTCCCATCTATGGTTAGCGGCCCGGGCCAGTAATCGTTACCGCTTTGCCTGAAGCGTAATGCTGCGAGCTTCAGCTGATCGTTAATGTCTAATCCGCCAATCCACAATGAGCCGGCAAATAATGATGTTGCCTGTCCGTTTGCGGGAATATAGTATTGGGAAAAATCGTTGAGGTCCCACCACATATCACCGCCTGTGTTGATACGGCCCCTGACATTGTTGATGGTGAGAAAACGATATCCCGATGCTGCAGCACAACCTGCAGCTGTTTGCTTTACTTCAGCCCGGGGTGAGGATTTATTATTCCCTCTGTATTTATCTCCAAGGCAGACCTGTGTAGAAATTAATAAAAATGATAGGACGAGTGCATAGGGTAGGCGTTTTTTCATGATGTTCTGGTTTTGGTTTGATACGCTATGCACAAAATGAGTGACAGCCATTCAAGGCATTATATTTCACTCAATTTGTTTATTGAGATAAAATGTAATACTATTTATATAGTTTTTCAAGCTCAAAAAAGACTACGGTGTAAACCGTTCAGTTAAAGGCTTGGGCTGAACAGAATGCGGATAAATGCCAGTGAATGGGGCTTAAGTATAAATGCTATGGGCTACAGCATTCAGCAATAGCGGAACCAGATTTTTATAATACCCCTCTGTCCCGCCAAAGCGGTACATCTCC
>JAGLEK010000526.1 GCA_023145125.1 Bacteroidales bacterium
GCCAACTGGCGCGTCGACAATAACGGTTATTGGAAGATGATGGCAGAGAAAGGCCTCACAACCCTTAATCCCATGGTGGTGGTGCCAAAGGCGAAATATACAGGATCCGGGATCGAAGCACGCAGTTCAGCTACGCTCGATTCTCCTGATGTGCCGGTAACAACTGAGAACAGCAGCCAGAGCGAAAATTCAATCTTTGTAAATCCTGCTGATTATCAGAATTTATTGAACTCCAATAACTCCTGTGCCAATCCTTATCCACCCTTTTATGGGGCTAACGATCTTTATTCATTCGATGGAGGCCTTACGTGGGCAGGAGAGATACAGGGTGCCGGCGTTGCGAATTCCGGAGACCCGGCTGTTGTGATCGGAAACAATGGATGGTATTATGTAAACCATATCATCAGTGGCTCGAGTTACGGGCAGCAAGTTGCTTATTCCACAGATGAGGGAGCCAGCTGGGATGTAGTCGTGATCGACAATGGGGCTTCAGCCTATGTGCTTGACAAAAACCACTTTTGGATCGATAATAATCTGAACAGCCCTTATGAAAGTAATCTGTATTGTGCATGGACAGATTTTGGTGGTGCTTTTAATAACGATATCGCATTTTCCTATTCTTCTGATCAGGGTTTGAGCTGGTCAACCAGCGTAAATATCAGCAGTGCGGTGAATGCCGGCAGCCATAGCCAGGGTGTTAATATCAACACCGGCCCCAATGGTGAAGTATATGCAGTATATGCTATTTATGATGCAAAATCAGATGAAAACGCTTTCGGACTTTCAAGATCACTGGATGGCGGCGCTACATGGGGAACGGCCACCAGGATCATCGAAAATGTAAGGGGTATCCGCACATCAAAAACCTCCAAAAATCACCGTGTTAATTCATTTCCGGTTCTGGCAGTGGATAACAGTGATGGCGCCTACGGTGGAAACCTGTATATGGTCTGGGCCAACATCGGAACTCCAGGGGTTAATACAGGCACCGATATTGATGTATATATGATCCGTTCCTCTGACCAGGGCGACACCTGGAGCGATCCCATCAGGGTAAACCAGGATGCAGCCGGCCTCGGCAAAGAACACTATTTTCCATGGATCACTTGTGACCCGACAACCGGCGACCTCAGCGTTGTATTCTATGACGACAGAAATGTGAATGCTAACGAGTGTGAAGTTTTCTGTGCGAATTCACTCGATGG
>JAGLEK010000527.1 GCA_023145125.1 Bacteroidales bacterium
TCGGTATTGCCACTTTCCTCTAGCATTTTCTTTGCGAGGGGCGACAGTTGCATGATCCTTTCTTTCTCAGGTTTCGCTTCTTCCTTTTTATTCGTTTTTTCCACTGTCTCAGCAGGCTTTTCTTCTTTTACAGCCTGTTTCTTTTTTGTTCCTGCTGCCTCAGTGTCGATGGTAGCAATAACTGCCCCGACCTTGAGGTTATCGCCTTCTACAGCTTTCAGGCTTATCTTACCGCCATCCCCGGCGCTGATGGTCAGGGTTGCTTTATCCGAATCGATCTCTGCAACTTCCTGGTCTTTCTCAACCTGCTCACCCTCGGCAACCAGCCAGCTGGCAAGCTGAACTTCTGTGATGGATTCCCCGGGGCTTGGTACTTTAATCTCAATGATCATAGGACTAATGTTTCAATACTTTATTAATGCCGTTTTTTTACCTGTTTTGTAGCTGAGAACGTACCGGCATTTACTTCCTCTTTTCCTAGTTTTTTTATTTCTACGTCGAACGACCGCCATCTGTTACCAATACAGATCATTCTGCAATCCTGATCAACAGCGGGGCACTGGCAGATGCTAAAGGATTTTTCAATTATCTTTCGCTGGCGGATCACATGAAATTGACTGGATCCTGTTGCTGTACTGCCGCTTGCCGGACGGGCAACCACCCTCAGATCGAGGTCTGTAACATGCATCCTCAGGAATGGCCAGGCACCCATGTTCACGGGTTCTTCCTGTGCCCATACCCAGTCGGAAACATTTGAATATTTAGCTATGACATCCCTGATCTGTTTCAGTGGCAATGGGAACAGCTGTTCGATTCGTACGATAGCCGTGTCCTTGATATTTTTTTCCTGACGCTCCTTCAGGAGGTCATAATAGAGCTTTCCGGAGCAGAAGATCGCCCTTTTTGCCAGTTTCGGATCGATGTCATCATCGATAAGCTCCATAAATCGTCCTTTGGTGAGATCTGCAAGAGGTGACATGCAGGAAGGATGCCTTAACAGGCTTTTGGGTGTGAAGATGATCAGGGGTTTTCTGAATTTCCTTTTGAGCTGCCTTCTGAGCACATGGAAAAAATTGGCCGGGGTGCTTGCATTTACAATCTGCATATTTTCTTCGGCACATAAAGTCAGAAACCGCTCGATACGGGCACTTGAATGCTCAGGGCCCTGTCCTTCATAGCCGTGTGGCAGATACACTACCAGGTCATTCATCACATTCCACTTATCTTCTGCACTGCTTATAAACTGATCGAATATGATCTGCCCGCCATTGGCAAAATCACCAAATTGTGCTTCCCATATTGTTAATGAATAGGGTGAGCTGAGTGCATAGCCGTATTCAAATCCCAGCACACCATATTCCGATAGCGAGCTGTTGTAGATCTCAATTTTTGCCTGGTCCTTGCTGATGTGGTTCAGAGGGAGATATTCTTTTTCCGAATCTTCGATCTTTAAAACCGCATGGCGATGTGAAAAGGTGCCACGTGCCACATCCTGGCCGCTGAGCCTTACCGGGATCCCTTCATCCAACAGGCTGCCATAGGCAAGCAATTCACCCATAGCCCAGTCGAGCATACCCGTTTTCTCGATCATCGCCAGCCTGCTTTCCTGCAAACGGATCAGCTTTCTGAACAACTTTTCATCAGGAGGCAGTGAACATAGCTGCCTGCCGATCCTGAGAAGATCACTTTTTTTAACACCGGTTTCCGGAGAGATATCAAAATCTTCTGCATCAGCTTTGCTGATGTCTTGCCATGTTTCTTCCAGGAAAGAATCGATGCTTGCCTTTCCCATCATTTTTGCGGATTCAAGGCTGTCTTCGAGGAGTGTATTAAATCCTTGTTCAATCGCAGCAGCTTCTTCCTGCCTGATTGTCCCCTCTTCGATCAGTTTGGTGCGATAGATTTGGAGCGGATCCGGGTGTTTTTCAATGATCTTGTAAAGAATAGGCTGTGTGAAGCGGGGTTCATCGCCTTCGTTGTGCCCGTATTTTCTGTAACACAACAGGTCGATAAATACGTCCTTGTGGAACTTTTGCCGGTATTCCATTGCCAGCTGGATGGTATAGATCACAGCCTCTACATCGTCGCCATTCACATGGAAGACAGGGCTGAGAGTAGTCTTGGCAACGTCAGTGCAGTAAGTGCTCGAACGCGCATCCAGGTAATTGGTGGTAAACCCTATCTGGTTGTTGATAACAACGTGAATGGTGCCTCCGGTACGGTAACCGGTCAGTTCCGACATTTGCAGCAGTTCGTATACAACGCCCTGCCCGGCGATGGAAGCATCACCATGAATGAGGATAGGGGCCAGCCGCTTGTAATCTCCCTTGTAATCCCTGTCGATCCTGGCTCTTGCAATACCCTGCACCACCGGGTCGACGGCTTCCAGGTGTGAAGGGTTTGGCGATAGAGTGAGCTTGACTTTTTTATCCCCTGCTTTTCTGGTAGTCGTATACCCGAGGTGGTATTTTACGTCACCCAGCAGGTATTCATCTTCATATTCAGAACCTTCGAATTCATGAAACAGGTTCTGGTATGGTTTTTCCATGAAATTGGCAAGCACGTTCAGCCTGCCCCTGTGAG
>JAGLEK010000528.1 GCA_023145125.1 Bacteroidales bacterium
TAAAACCGTTAAAAAGAGGCAGAAAGACCGGATAGATGGATATTCAGAGTATAAAACAACGTTTTAGCATTATTGGATCCTCAGCATTGCTGAACCGTGCGATCGACATTGCGAGCCAGGTTGCCCCGACAGACCTGACAGTGTTCATCACGGGTGAGAGTGGTGTTGGCAAAGAAGTGTTCCCTAAGATCATCCACCAGCAGAGCTCACGTAAGCACGGGCCCTATATTGCAGTGAACTGTGGCGCCATTCCTGAAGGCACCATCGATTCTGAACTTTTCGGACATGAAAAAGGCTCCTTCACCGGTGCCCATGAAGCCCGTAAAGGCTATTTCGAGGTGGTGAACGGCGGTACGATATTCCTCGATGAGGTTGCTGAGCTGCCACTCTCGACACAGGTCAGGCTGCTCAGGGTACTGGAAAGTGGCGAATTTATGAAAGTAGGCTCATCCAAGGTGATCAAGACCGATGTGCGTGTGGTGGCTGCTACCAACATCAACATCGTTGAAGCCATCCGAAGCGGAAAATTCCGGCAGGACCTTTATTACCGCCTGAATACCGTACCCATATACGTCCCGCCGCTGCGTGACCGCAAAGACGACATACACCTCATGTTCAGGAAATTTGCATCCGACTTCGCAGAAAAGTACCGCATGCCAACCATTCAGCTCGACGAAGATGCCCAGCGGCTGCTTGCTGAGTACCGATGGCCGGGTAATGTACGACAGCTGAAGAATATCACTGAACAGATATCCATCATTGAAGAAAACAGGATGGTAGACGCCAATACCCTGCGTCGGTATCTTCCCTCCGGACAGTTTAACGAATTACCGGTACTATATAAAAAGGAGGGAGACGATAAGGAATTCTCCGAACGTGACTTGCTCTATAAGGTCCTGTTCGATATGAAAAAAGATATACATGAGCTGAAAAAGGTGGTGAGCAGTGTCACGAAGGAAGGTACCTCTACGGAGATACAAAAACATGAATCCCTGCTCGTCGACCGTCTCGACGATGACATGGAAGGCCTTGAGGAAATGCGTAACAATATTGAGATTCGGCGCCCGGCGGATGCAGATCATTTTGAGGAACCCATCCATGCCTCTGAGGTTGTTGAAGAACCCTTATCCCTGCAGGAGAAAGAGATCGACATGATCAGGAAAGCCCTGAAAAGGCATAATGGCAAACGTAAGAGCGCAGCCAGTGAGCTGGGGATCTCAGAAAGGACGCTTTACAGAAAAATCAAAGAATTCAATATAGATCAGTGAAAACCGGCAAGTACATAACCGATGCACGTCGTACTGTATCCCTGCTCATTTTAGCAACGATGCTTGGCAGCCTGGGCGGATGCGGAGTGTATTCCTTCACAGGAGCTTCGATCTCAGCAGATACAAAAACTATCTCTATACAGCGTTTTCCAAACAATGCGATGACAGTAGAACCCACCCTGAGCCAGAAGTTTACCGATGCACTGCGCGACAAATTCAGCAATGAGACCAACCTCACCCTGATGAACAAGGGTGGCGACCTGCAGATTGAAGGGAGCATCACCGGCTATCGTACCAGCCCGGTGGCAATACAGGTAGATGAAACGCCAGCCATGACCAGGCTTACCATCACAGTGAGCGTAACATTTGAAAATACTATCGACGACAGCGAGAGTTTTAAAAGCAACTTTTCGCGATTCGTGGATTATCCCAGCACACAAAATCTGAACGACGTGCAGGAGATGCTTATCGACCAGATCAATGAGATGCTGGTACAAGATATTTTCGACAAGTCAGTAGTGAACTGGTAAGCGGCAATATTATGGAAAGACAGCAATTCATATCATATATCAACGAACCGGGCAAGCTGGACAAACACAGCCTGGATGATATTGAAGATCTGACTAAAAAATTCCCTTATTGCCAGAGCCTGCAGATACTCCACCTGCTCAATCTCCACACTACCAACCATGTGATGTACAGTGAGCAGCTGAAATTTTCCGCCGCCCATATTGCCGACCGCAAACGCCTTCGCGAACTGATCAAAAGTATGCAGCCGGAAGAAGTTCGAACATCGAGTATCGAGTATCAAGTATCGAGTATCGAGTATCAAGTATCGAGTATCGATGATCCT
>JAGLEK010000529.1 GCA_023145125.1 Bacteroidales bacterium
GCAGGCAGTAAAGATTATAACTGAAAATATAAAAACAAAAAAAATCCTCATCTCATATACATTAATACAATTGTATTCAGCTTTTAAAGGTATGAAATATCCGCAAGCGTGTTAATGCTCATAAAAGGAAGCCATTTATAGTCATCATTAAGCTCAAAATCCACTGATTAATAAAATTTTATGAACATATAAATATTTTAATATTACTTTTGTGGGATTAATACTGTACTATGAAAAATGAACTAAAACTTACTTTTCCCGCTCTCTTTGATGAGTCGGTAAAGAATTACGGACAGGCCAACTTTCTGTCGTTCGTTGATGAAAAGCCTCTCACATTTGATGAGGTAAACTCAGAAATTGAAAAACTGAAGTCCCTCTTAAGCAAACACGGGATCAAAAAAGGCGA
Organism: Bacteroidales bacterium; assembly: GCA_023145125.1. Lineage (GTDB taxonomy): Bacteria > Bacteroidota > Bacteroidia > Bacteroidales > B18-G4 > B18-G4. The sequence goes on from JAGLEK010000529.1 coordinate 407, forward strand.
TAAACTCGCTATCCTCAGTGTGAATATGCCCAACTGGGGAATCTCATACCTGGCAATAACTTTTCTTGGTGCTGTTGTAGTTCCTATTTTGCCCGACTTTCATGAAAGCGAGATTGAAAATATATTAAAGCACTCCGGTGCCAAAGGCATCTTTGTGTCCGATAAGCTTCGTGGCAAAATAGAGCATCTCGATTGCAAGGGCCTCAGCCTGTGTATCAGGATTGAAGATTTTTCTGTTTTTAAGACTGATACTGAACTGCCTGATGCTTTGGTTCCTGATAATTCACTGATTGCCGAGGATGATATGGCGACCATTATCTATACTTCAGGCACTACCGGGAAATCCAAAGGTGTTATGTTGAGCCATAAGAATATTTGTTCCAATGCCATAGCCTCGCAGAAACTGCAGAATATTTCAGTTGGCGACAGAATGCTTTCCATACTTCCGATGTCACATGTATTGGAAAACACTCTTGGTTTCATCCTTCCCATGATTGGAGGTGGATGCACGTATTATCTGCCACAGGCTCCTACGCCCTCTGTTTTATTGCCGGCCATGGAGAAAATAAGGCCTACGATCATGCTTTCAGTGCCATTGATCATTGAAAAAATATTCAAGCTGCGTGTACGCCCGAAGCTGACAAAATCACCTGTTCTGAGAACGATGTACAAGATCAGTTTCATACGTAAACTCCTCCATCGTGCAGCAGGTAAAAAGCTGATGAAAAGCTTTGGCGGAGAATTAAAATTTTTTGGTATCGGTGGTGCCAAATTAGACAGTACTGTAGAGCAATTCCTTATCGATGCTAAGTTTCCCTATGCCATCGGGTATGGGCTTACCGAAACATCACCATTGCTGGCAGGGGCAAATCCCGGGGATGGAAGTTTGCAATCGACAGGCCCGCCTATTGACGGTGTCGAAATCAAGATCAACGAACCCGACAGCAAAAGCGGTGAAGGTGAGATATGGGCCAGGGGGCCTAATGTAATGATGGGATATTATAACGATCCGGAGATCACTGCAGAAGTGCTGACTGAGGATGGCTGGTTCAAAACCGGTGACCTTGGATCATTTGATAATAAAGGGTATTTATATATTAAAGGACGGCTGAAAAATATGATAGTGGGATCAAGCGGTGAAAATATCTATCCTGAAGAGATTGAATCCGTGATCAACAACTTCCGCTTTGTGATCGAATCAGTTGTGGTGCAGCAAAAGGGGAAACTGGTAGCCCTGGTTCACTTTAACAGGGAAGAGCTCGAAACCCGGTATCAACACCTCAGGGAGGAGATCACTGAACACATCGAGAATCAGATTGAAGAACTACGTAGTGAGCTTCATGATTATGTGAATGCAAGGGTGAACAAATTCTCACAACTGAAAACTGTGGTTGTGCATGCCGAACCATTTGAGAAAACTGCTACACAGAAGATCAAGAGGTTTGTTTATGCGTAACGAATATCGGATATTGAATATCGGATATTGATTAATCCTTAAGTCTTTTTCTAATTGCCAATGCCAAAAACCCCGGCGGTGCCATGATAATGGTGGGCAGGGTTGATTCAAATGGCCTGGGTGTGCCTTTCAGGTTGTGAACAATGTAAACCAGTATGATGGTGATCACCGAAACGAGGAGCGTTGCGCTAATCACGGCAACATACCTGTTCCTGATCCTTGATGCTATGGTATCGAGGATCTTGATGAGTATCCCCCCGAACAAGAAGGTGTAAGCAGCCTGCTTTAAGGCTGCAGTAGTTGCCGGCCACCAGCCATAACCCATATTTATAAACCACACAATAGCACCCATGATCAGCGCACCTGCAAAGCCCATCCTGATGTTAATGAACCTGCTGATGTGGTGATAGATTGTTATGTGTGTTTTTGATGACATTTGGTTAAATGGTCAAATGGCTAAATGGCTACCCTTCGACTTCGCTCAGGATGACAAGCTATATTGTAAACTTTTAACTATTAAACTTATAACTAACTCAACCCT
>JAGLEK010000053.1 GCA_023145125.1 Bacteroidales bacterium
TGGCCAATTGCCTGGATCGAATTCTGGATCAGGTTATTAAAAACGCGGATCAATTGGTTTTTGTCAGCAAGTACAAAAGGTGGTGATGTAACAGTAGCCTGGTAGGAGAAATGAATGTTTTCTGTATCTGAGAAAAGATCAAGTGACTTTTTAATGGTTTCCGACAGATCGATCTTTTCTTCTTTTTTCTGGGGCATTTTGGCAAAGTCCGAGAACTCTGATGCGATAGCCGATAGCGTGTCGATATGTTCTACGATAGTTTGAGTAAAACGCTGCAGGCGCTCCTCCCAGTCAGGAGATTTTTCATCCCAGGCTTTTTTTAGATACTGCACGCTCAGCTTCATCGGTGTGAGCGGATTTTTGATCTCATGAGCAACCTGTTTGGCCATCTCACGCCAGGCACTTTCTCTTTCTGATTTGGCAAGAAGTTCTGCACTGCGCGACAGCTCGTCGATCATCCTGTTGTATTCAGCTACCAGGGTGCCGATCTCGTCATTGCGCGACCAATGAATCTTTTCATTTGTGCCACCAAGGGAGAGGTTACGCATTTTATCGCGTATCAGCTGTAGTGGCTGAGTAATGTATCTGGAGATAAGGATCGCTATGAAAATTGCCACCGCGATCAGTAAAACATACACATTAAGAAAGGTGTTAAGGAAGACAGAGATCTCTTTCTGAAGTTCGGTCTGGCGGGCAAAATAGGGAAGGTTCAGGTATGCGACTACTTTGTTTTCTTCATTCATGAAGGGGACATAGGCAGAAAAATAATCCTGGTCTCCGATAGTCTCGGTGTGGATATAGAGAAGCTTTTTATCGATGGTTAAGGTACGAAATGCATCTGAGTTCATCTTTGTTGAGATAAGCTGTTTCTGGAAGATCTGGGGCCTTGAAGAAGCAAGGAGATTTCCATGCAGGTCATACAGGTTGATGTCAGAAAAGAAAACCTTTGAAAATTTTATTAGCAGGGAAGTAAGATATTCTTCCATATCTGCCGTAAGAAGGTCCTCCCCCGAAAGCTTATGCTCGAGTTCAATTAATACCGAATGTGTCTTTTCCTGAAGGATTTCTTTGTTTTTACCGGTGTTAAGGTTAATAACGTAAGCCACCGAAATGATCCCCACGATAACAAGGGATACTACGATGAGAGAAGTAATGTAGAGTTGCAGCTGGTTACGGAAGTTCAATTCGAAACCGATACGCTTAAAAGGGATGCTGACCATTGCAATGAAAAGAAGGACGAAGAGTGTAAAAAAGATCAGTAAATAGGAAAATGGGGCCAGTACTTCAAAAAAACCAGACTCCTCTTCACTGATGATAAGGTATTCATTTGCATCGATCTTTGTAATATAATGGCTTGCATTATTGTGGATAAAGAATGCACCGGTTTCAAATTCTCCGTACCTGTTAATATTTGTACGGTAAGGGTAATCACCATATTTAAAAACAAGCTTTTCTTCCTTATATCTTGCGTATGAATAGTGTTCGAGGCCGCCAAAAGTTTTTATATTTTCGTCGATCAGTAATTCAGGATACCCCAGGCCTTCTTCAGGGATAAAGAATGAGAATAATTCTATAAATACAGTGATAGTGTCAAGATCGTCATTCAGAATGTAATCCCGGGCGGAGATGTAATTACATATTCCGGCTTCATTATCGTAATGGTATTGACCGCTGCCAAGCGCAGGTTGCCCTACTCTTTCAATGATATCTCCAAAGTATTCATGACAATTGACAAGATATCCATCCGGCTGAATCA
>JAGLEK010000530.1 GCA_023145125.1 Bacteroidales bacterium
TATTGTGTCGGTACACCGGGTGTTGAAGTAACACTCGATGGTTCAGAAAGCGATGTTGACTATGAACTCCTGCTCGATGGAGTTGCTACCGGAACGATCGTTGCCGGTACAGGGTCTGCTATCAGCTTCGGCAACCAGACCGATGAAGGCATCTATACAGTTTTCGCATTCACCGATTATTGCGATAACGCCATGTATGGAAATGCATATATCTACCCGATCGATGTACCCGGCCAGGCTGCAACGCCTGATGGGGATGCCGCTGTTTGTATAGGTGGAACTAATGAATATTCAACCGATGGGGCACAGGATGCTGAAACATATATCTGGACACTGGATCCTGTAGAGGCAGGCCTTATTACAGGAACCACAGTAAATGCAAGTGTTGAGTGGAGTGCTACGTATACCGGTGATGCGACAATTACAGTTCAGGGTATCAATGATTGCGGCGACGGTTTAGTCTCTGATCCTTTTACCGCTACCGTGAATGTGCTTCCTGAACCTGAGATTACAGGCGATGAATATGTTTACGAAAATACTCCCGGCTATGCTTACTCGAGCCCGGATCATGCCGGTGCCGGCTACGCCTGGACCGTAACAGGTGGTACTATCACCAACGGGCAGGGAACCCATGAGATCACAGTAACATGGGGCAGCATTGGTACGGGCTATGTAAACCTTACCGAGACCTCTGCAGCGGAATGTGAAGGCATTGCAGTAGAGTTTGTGGTTAATATCCAGCCTCTCGGGATCAATGAATCATTCATGAAGGAGATCTCCCTGTATCCAAACCCGGCCGGGGAATCACTGAATATCGAATTATATTCGCAAAAGGATGCTAACATCAGCGTTCAGGTGATAAACCAGACCGGCCAGTTGATGCTTGACAAAACCGAAACCCTTGTTACAGGGAACAACAAAACTTCACTGAACACTTCAGGCCTTCCGAATGGATATTACACCCTGAAGCTGATCGCTGAAGACGGAGCTGTTGTACAGCAGAAATTCATTATAATGAAATAGAAATTATAGGAAATAATCTATAAGGACCTGTGAGGTTATGCAACCTCACAGGTCCTTTTTTGTTATGAGTTACTTTTTTTATAGTTTTACAATTCTTTAACAACAAAACAAATTCTTGATTATGAAAAATCTAAAATCAACCCTGGTATTATCCTTACTCGCCTTATTCCTGATCGGAATGGTAAATCCGGTAATAGCAGGGAAGAAAACCATTATCTTCAGTACTTCTGAACCTACTGCCAAGATCTTTATCGATGGCAAACTGATGGGAAACGGACAGGTTGAGGTCGTAGTGCTCAGCAATAGCTGTGTAACAGTCCGTGCGGAAAAAGTAGGATTTCTGATTGAAACGATCACCTTTTGCAATAAGAAAGAATCTGCAAAACCCCCAAAGTCATATTATCTTGAAATGCACAGGGATGATGCTTATGATGCATCGGTGCAAACTGACATAGCAAATATTGACATTGAGATCCAAACAAGCCTGGAGGAATTAGCTGCCTGGAAACTCATGAGCCAGATCATCACCTCATATTTTGATGTGATCGAGGTTACTGACCGCGAAACAGGATATTTGCGTACATCATGGGTGGTGCAGTCTTTTCAGCAAAACACCATTCGCTCCCGCGTAATTATAAAGCTTGGCAACTCTGACCCGCTTGTTTATAAAGTGAAACTTGTCAGTGAAGAATCAAGATTCCCGGGCACCTCAGTAAAGAGCGATGAACTTTATCGCGAATGGGACCGTGTGCTGAGAAAATTTGAAAACATTGTTGAAGAACTTCGTACAAGATTGCAATAAGCAGTGCAAAGATATAAGCGAATAC
>JAGLEK010000531.1 GCA_023145125.1 Bacteroidales bacterium
GATGTTGTTGCTAAAGCTAAAGAGATTCATAATAATGTCCTTACCATTGATTCTCACATGGATACACCCATGTGGATGACCCGGGAAGGATTTGATATTGGCGTTGATAACACTGAAAGCTTCAGGGGCAGTAAGGTCGACCTGCCCAGGATGCAGTCCGGTGGACTTGATGCAGCCTTCTTTGCCGTGTTTACCGGTCAGGGAAACCGTGATGAAGAAGGAAATGCCAAAGTGCGTGTACGCGCACTGGCCATGTTCGACACTATTCATAATGCCATTGGCAGGTATCCTGAGCTCGCTGAAGTAGCATTCACAAGCATGGATGCCTATCGCCTGGAAAAAGAAGGCAAAAGGGCCATCTTCATCGGCATGGAGAACGGATACCCTATTGGCAATGATATCACGCTCGTACAGGATTATTATGAGCGCGGAACGAGGTATATCACGCTATGCCACACAAGGAATAACGACATCTGTGATTCTTCAACAGATAAGGAGGGCGCAGAGCATGATGGCCTGAGTGAATTCGGTGAAGAAGTTGTATCTGAGATGAACCGCCTGGGCATCATGATCGACCTTTCTCATGCTTCCGACAAATCATTTTATGATGTACTGGCGATCTCAGCAACACCGGTGATCGCATCCCATTCCTGTGCACGTGCCATTTGCGACAATCCACGCAATCTTGATGATGACATGCTGAAAGCATTGACAGTGAACGGTGGGGTTATCCAGATGTGTATCCTGAGTGCATACGTCGAGGAGCCTGCACCCAACCCGCAGCGCGACAGCGCCATGACCGCCCTGAGGGAAAAGTATAACAACTGGGAAGGCCTCAGTGATGAAGAGCTGAATAGTGCCCGCAAGGAATGGCAGGAACTCAATGTGGAATTTCCACGAATGCTCTCAACTGTCGAAAAAGTGGTTGACCATATCGACCATATCATCGCAATTACAGGCATCGACCATATTGGCATCGGAACCGATTTTGATGGTGGTGGAGGTGTTGAAGGCTGTTATGATGTGAGCGA
>JAGLEK010000532.1 GCA_023145125.1 Bacteroidales bacterium
CAAAAGTTTCATTTCTCGTTTTTATTTTAGTTATTTGTTTTTTAACTCCCCATCTCATTGCTCAGCCAAAACTCTGGGGAACCCTGCCCAATGCAGGAAACACCGAGTCAGGGATCGTTTATGAATATGATCTGGGCACAAGCAGCTATACAACTGTACATGATTTTTTCAGGTACACAGGAAAGTATGGAAGAGGACAGCTTTGCCCGGCCGACAACGGGAAACTCTACGGCTTAATAGACGGTGGATTTGGGGCTAGCGGAGGACTCATGTTCGAATATGACCCATCGAACAATGAGTATGTAGTGCTGTATGATTTCTATGACCCCGACATTGGGCATGCTGCCAGCGTAGGAGAGGGAAGCCTAATCCAGGCCGCAAATGGTAACCTCTATGGCGTAACACAGAGTGGAGGGGATCATGGTGATGGCATGCTTTTCGAATATGATATTGAAAGTAACACCATGGTATTTAAGGTGCACTTCGATGAAAACACCAAAGGGAAAACCCCTGTAGGGGTACTTACACAGGCATCCAATGGCAAGCTATATGGACTCACTTATGACGGCGGCTTTAACATTCTTGGGGTCCTCTATGAATATGATCCGGAATTTAACACATTCGCAGCCTTGAAACACTTCAATGGTGCCGGCATTGGAGCCCGTCCATATCATAAGGTCCTCCAGGCATCGGATGGGAAATTGTATGGAATGACGATTGAAGGGGGAAATGCCGATAAAGGCGTGATATTCAGATACAATATCAACACCAACATGATGGAAAAACTGCATGATTTTGATGGTGCTGCCAGCGGAGAGAGGCCTTATGGCGGCCTGATTCCGGCAGCGAACGGGATGCTGTATGGTGTTACCAGCGCTGGAGGAAGTAGCAATGGAGGCGTCCTCTTTGAATATGATATCCTGAATGATATCTTTATGAAAAAAGTTGATTTTAATACGAACAGCGGAACGAGCTCCGATGGGGATCTTATTGCCCCGGGCGATGGCTTTCTTTATGGCACAGCAGTTTATGGAGGGCTCTCATCAAAAGGAACACTTTTTAGATATGTACCGGGAAATACCACCGTATCTGTACTCCTGAACTTTAATGATATAGAGTATGGCGAAAATCCAGGTGGAAGCCTGGTCATTGGTGATGATGGAAAACTATATGGGGTAACAACTAGAGGAGGAGCTTATGCCTCCTCTGGAGTCCTTTATAGCTATGACTATACGAATGGAATTTTTACAAAAGAATTCGATTTTATGACTTCCCAATCAGGGGCAAAGATTTATTCTGCCTTGATGCAGGGAAGCGACGGACTGGTTTACGGGACAGCAAATTTAGGAGGTAGCTACCAGGTAGGGACGATTTTTAGGATCGATCCTTCATTCAATACATATGAGGTGATCTATGAATTTAATTATCCAAACACAGGCGGTACCCCATATGGGGGTCTTATAGAGGGATCAAATGGCTTGCTATATGGTGCAGCCAATGGAGGCAATAATAACTCCGGCGTTCTTTATACTATCAATCCCAACAATTTGTCCTATACAGTGCTTCATCATTTTGTTGGAACCACAGATGGAATATATCCTCAGGAAACACTCCTGGAAGCGAACAACGGAAACCTCTATGGTACGACCTGGCGAGGCGGGCTAAACAATGATGGAGTAATTTTTGAGTATAATATTGCTACAAGCACTTTCACAAAAAAATGGGATTTTCTGGATGCAAGCTTTGGAGGAGAACCCTCAGGAATACTTGTTCAGGCAGCAAACGGTAAAATATACGGCATTGCCAACGATGGTGGCAGTTTTTCCAAGGGGGTGCTATATGAATACGACCCACTGAGCGAATCCTATGTTGTGAAGGTGAATTTCGATGGGCCGGATAAAGGCGAAGAGCCCGTTGGCGGATTGGTCGAATATGGTGATAATATGCTTTATGGAACCGCCAGCTTAGGTGGCGTGAATGGGATTGGAGTGCTCTTTGTATACGATGCCACTGCCGGTACATTCACCAAATTAATGAATTTTGACGGTGCTACTACAGGCTCATTTCCTTACAGCGGTCTCTGCCTTGCCTCTGATGATGTCATGTACGGAACCACAGGGGGTGGAGGAACTTATGAGAATGGGAACATTTTTGCCTACGATCCACAATTGGATGACTTCTCCGTAATACATGAATTTCAGACTTATTTAGAAGCACCCTATTTCAGTGATTTGATCGAAGTGGAACACGACTTTGGTATAAATGAATCGGAGGAAAATTTGCTTCAGTTCACGATTTCCCCTAATCCTGCAAAGGACCAGATTTCAATTTTCTGTCCGGAGATCGAAGAGGAGTTTCAACTACACATTTTTGATATTACTGGTAAACTGATACTTACTGAAAATATAATCGGTGATTTCAGCTGTAATATCCAGGATCTGGAAAGCGGGATTTACACTGTTCGAATCAGCTCCGCGAATCATACAGGCATTCAAAAACTAATAGTGAATTAATATTAACCCGATCACGAATATTAAAACCAGTATTATGAAAACAAGAACTTTATTACTCTCAATCCTTGTAATAATCTTTTTATCAGCTTCAAAAACAAATGCCCAGCCTAAACTATGGGGAACACTGCCCCTGGGGGGAAGTACGGAAGCCGGAATGGTTTATGAGTTTAATCTCGATGGGAAAATAATGAATGAGATCTATGATTTCAAGAAATACCTTGGCCGTAATCCGCGCCATCAGGTTTTACTGGCTGATAACAATAAGTTTTATGGTATTGCCAATGGAGGATATGATCAGTTCGGGAGTATTATTTATGAATATGACCCGGAAAGCGAATCGTTTACGGTAGTCCATGATTTTTATGATACGGAAGTCCAGCATTCCTATTCTGCCGGCTCAGTATACCTGATGCAGGCATCAGACGGGCTTATTTATGGGTTTACCCATTCAAGCGGTGTTACATCTGATGGACAAATTTTCTCATTCAAAGCTGAAACCAGGGAATTTTATTACCTGGCGGATTTTACAGCCACGACAACAGGAAGCTATCCAATTGGAGGCCTTATTGAAGCAGGTGATGGAAAGCTCTATGGGCTTACTGGCGAAGGCGGAGGATGTAACTGTGGGATGTTGTTTTCATTCGACCCTTCAAATAACCTGCTCGAATCCGAACTCGAATTTGGAGGTGTTAACGGGTCTAAACCTAACAATGGCTTGTTGCTAGCCTCGAACGGAATATTGTATGGTATGGCCCGGGAGGGGGGAACAAACGGACAGGGAACGATTTTTAGTTTTGAAACCGGTACCGGGATATTCACGCTTTTGCACGACTTTAATCCGGCTACCGATGGGGGCAGGCCTTATGGTCGACTGTTCCAGGCATCAGATGGTTATCTGTATGGGATGGCATCGGAAGGTGGAGCTTCGTCCCTGGGTATTATATTCAGGTATGACATAAATCTCGACCTGTTTTATGTTAGGTATAGCTTCGATGGACCAACAGGAAGTTTCCCGTTGGGGAGTTTTATTGAATACCAAGACAATCTGTATGCCATGGCCGCAAATGGAGGTGTGGCAGATAAAGGAGTACTGCTCAGGTATGATCATATTGCAAATACAGTAGATATATTAGTTGATCTTTATGGTGTAGACTACGGGGAATACCCTGATGGGTCCCTTACAATTGGTCCCGAGGGAAAACTCTATGGTCAGGTCTTTGGCGGAGGCAAGTACGGTTTAGGCATAATGTTTAATTACAATACTGCAAATTCTACTTTTACAAAATGTTTTGATTTTGGACAATCAGACGATGGTACTAATAATTATAGCAGCCTGATGATGGGATCAGACGGATGGGTTTATGGTACGACTGCCTACGGCGGTGAGCACGGGGCAGGTACAATCTTTCGTATTCATCCATCCGACAGGCAATTTGAAAGCCTGTATGCCTTTGATATGACGTCTTACGGTGGAACTCCATTGTCTGGCCTGATGCAGGCTTCCGACGGCTATTATTACGGTGTAACACCTTACGGTGGTTCTGTAAATTTCGGGGTGATATATCGATTCAATGCAAGCAACGGTCTCCTTACTGTGCTGGAAGACCTTATTACCTTAACAGAAGGCATGGAACCTTCAGGGACTCCCGTACAGGCATCAGATGGCTTTCTTTATGGTTTAACCAATAAAGGGGGAGCTATGGGCGATGGTGCACTTTACAAATTCAATCTTAGCAACAGCACCTATGCCAAGCAGGTAGATTTTCAAGGTGCGGCCTCAGGGAGCCATCCTGTTGGAAGCCTGGTAGAAGCTGCAAATGGAAAACTATATGCCCTGGCAGCACATGGAGGACAATTTGGTTATGGAACCCTGTTCGAATATGATCCTCTTGGCGGTACTTTTTTTGCGCTTGTACAGTTCGACGGACTCAGTAAAGGAGCTTTACCTGTTGGTACATTACTTGAATTTGAGGACAACAAACTATACGGAATGTGTACAAATGGTGGGGTAAACGATGCGGGAACAATATTTATGTATGATGCACTTACAAACATTTGCACAAAGCTGCATGATTTTAACCTGTCAAACAATGGTGCTGTACCTATCAGCTCCCTGATGAAAGCTTCCAATAGTAAGATATACGGAACCACCAAACGTGGAGGTAGTTATGATAGCGGAGTATTATTTGAATATGAACCTTCATCAGGCAATTACACAGTATTTCATGAGTTTAGCAGTTTCAGGGAATATCCCTGGTATAGTGCCCTGCTGGAGGTTGAAACCGACTATGGAGTAGAAGATAGGAGTGGTGACATATCAGTGCTTTCACTTTATCCCAACCCTGCTAATGAAGTACTGAAGATCTCATCAAAACAATGGCTTAATTCGAGGGTGAATATTAAGGTGATCAATCAGCTTGGCCAGCTGATGATCGAGCAGAATGCTGCTGGCATCAGCGCAGGCACAATTGAATTGGATGTTGAAAGCCTGGAGCCCGGCATCTATTTTATTCACTGCCACGATGTACAGGGAAGATCATCCCTTGGGAAATTTGTGAAAGCAAAATAAAAACATCCTGCATAACTGGAGAATATTTACGCAACATTTGCTAAGAAAGTCTTTTTATCTTTAAGGCCAATTAGAAAAATATGTCCCGTAAAGCTTTTACTCCAATCAGCCTTCGTGGCCTTGAACTCAAAAACTGCTTCATCAAGACCGCCACTTTTGAGGGGATGAGCAAGAAGGGCGTTCCCGATGACCGCCTCTTCGATCTACATGCATCCATGGCAGCAAATGATGTGGCACTCACAACGGTAGCATATGGATCTGTAAACGAAGATGGCCTCACCCATGAAGACCAGATGGTGATCGATGATTCAGCTATTCCGCACCTCGAAAAACTGGCAGATGCAGTCCATGAGAAAGGAGGGAAGATATCCATACAACTTACCCATTGCGGCTATTTTACCCGAAGTACAAGGTATCAAAGCAAAAAACCGCTCGGTCCCTCGAAAACCTTGAATAAATACGGGTTGATGAGAGGAAGGCCCTACTCTAAATCTATGAGTAAAGAGGATATCACCCGGACCACTGCTGACTTTGCACGGGCGGCCCTCATCTCCCTGCGTTGCGGCTTCGATGCAGTGGAGGTGCATATGGGACACGGGTACCTCTTAAGCCAGTTCCTGTCTCCTGCCATCAACAAACGCAATGATGAATATGGAGGGAGCCTCGAAAACCACATGCGCTTTTCGCTGGAGGTGATCCAAGCCATAAGGTCAGAAGTGGGTGAGGAGTTCCCAATTCTTTGCAAAATGAATATGGAAGATGATTTTCAGCAGGGTTTTACTTTGACAGAATGTATCAAAGCGGTGCAGATGCTGGATGAACATGGAGTGGATGCAGTGATCCTCAGCGGTGGCTTCACCAGCCGTACGCCTTTCTATCTCATGAGGGGAGAAATTCCCCTGAAAGAGATGGTAGAATCGGAAACTAATTATATGCAGAAGCTTGCCCTTCGCTTTTTTGGAAGGTCAATTATCAAAAAGTATGAGTTCGCAGAGAACTTCTTCCTCGATCAGGCAAAGCAGGTCAGGCAAAGTACGAAAATGCCACTGGTGTATGTAGGTGGCATCATCTCTTCCCAGGGAATTGAAGAAGTGATGGATGCCGGCTTTGATATGATTGCCATTGGCCGCGCCCTTATTGCCGAACCGGATTTTATTAAAAAGATTAAAGAAAATACAGAACACCGTTCACCATGCGATCAATGCAATATCTGTGTGGGATATCTGGAAAAGAACGGAATGAAGTGTGTATTGTAGTTCGAACGATAGTGAAAATATCAAATTATTTTTCTGTCAATTTTGTCCGGCTCCCCGGGATCAAAAATAACCAGCGAAAGTTCAGGTCCGTCCCAGGCGGCATTCACTGATAAGGTTTCACCAATGTATTCGTACCAGTGTCCTGTGATCCGTGTTGATTCATGGATGTGTCCGTGCAGGCTTATCAGGGGCTTTCTATCTTCAATAAATCGTTTGATCGCGATACTTCCTACATGCACATCAAGCGGCACATGATCTATCACCATACCATCAAGGCCGGCCCTGTCAAGATGAGTGTCGTAAGGCGGAGAATGAAAAAGCATAATAACTTTTGAAAGATCATCATGGTTTGTTAATTTCTCCAGATCTGCCTGAATAGTCTGATATTCAATATCCTCCTCTGGTTCAACCGAAAAGGATCCTTCAGTGGGATGTATGCAGCCCGGGTCAGCATATCTCGAAACATCATATCTTTCCCAGTCTTTGAGCCTGAAAGGGGTTGGCGGGATATACGCATATCCATAAAATGTGAATCCCCTGAATTCATGTTTCTTCTCATGCAGGTAGGTCCATACGCCGGATTTCTGGGCTTTGATGAAATCCTCTTCATTGATCCTGGGGTCATCGTTGCCAAGAATGAGAAGGACCAGGGGGTATTCTTTTCCCATACTTTCTTTAAGGCTTAAAAAACCTGGAAGCAGAAAATCCATGAAAAAATCATCATAGCCTGTCTTTATTCCAAATCCATGGGGGAGAAGATCCCCTCCCAGCAACACTACCGCCGGCTTATCCTTTTTTATTTGCGCGATCAGCTTTTGGTATCTTGACGGTTCACCGTGTAAGTCGGAAGCAAAAAAACAAAGAGGCATATCTGTTGGTTTAGTTTTTCACTTTTATTGGCCTGGCTCTGTCTGTAACGGTATTGATAAGACATGCATAGCTGTCGTTCTTTCGTATATCATCATCGGTTATGATGTGGAGGTCAATGAGGCTATCCTGACTGCGATATCCTGATTTTATAAAATTCAATTCGTTCAGGCACAATCCCCAGCCCTGCATCCATAGCTTCAGATTTTCCATCTTTTTATTATCGCCGTCAGAATGGGCAAGGATGTCGATATCTGATCCCGGCCCTGCACATGCATTTTTGGTGCTTCCGATAAGATATATGCCTTTGAGTCCAAAACGGTCAAGATCAAGATGTTCGGCAATCTTTTCTACAATTCCATAACGCCATTTCCAGTGCTGGTCAGAATCGGGATTGAGCACCATATCTTCATCGTACTGAAGGCCTTTCTCTTCCCGGGTGCTTTTCAAATAATTCAAGGTTGATTTCAGTTTCCTTCTGAATATGGTCCTGCCCAGGATGCTTGCGATGGTGTTGAGCAATTTTTCTTCTTCCGGAAGAAAAGCTACTCCTCTGTGAAGCCTGATCAATTGTGTGTAAGCGATATCTATCTTTCCGGCAACGTGTTCTCCTGTGATGATATCGGCTGAGTGCATATATTCTGTTTCCCTAAAATCTTCGGTCTTAAATGATTTATCTTCGAAAGTGATACGACATTCACATACCGTCTGATATTGCCATCCGGGAGGGATGGTGTGTGTGAGATCCTGCAGGATCTTATCAAGGGGAGTTTTATCATTGAGGAGCAAGCTTTCAATGTTGTAAAGACAATTTAGCTCTTTTTCCCTTTCAATTAGTTTTTCCAGGCGTATATTCCTTCTACTATTTTCCATGGTAAATCAGCATTAAAGGTTCAGGATCATCTGTTGGTAAAAAATGATGCATTGCATCTTGTAAAATTGATGTCACTACTCTGTTCTAAACAAGGCATCATAGAGGCCAACACATAAAATTACAACAATTGAGTTAAATCAATGAAACTAAATTTTCAAGAACGTAGAGAATTGAAAATTCAAAGCCGAATTGATCCCCTCGAGTTATCGAGGGGATCTCCGGGTCTTATTCCTCCCGAGTA
>JAGLEK010000533.1 GCA_023145125.1 Bacteroidales bacterium
CAGATTGGTGAACTGGTTTCCAGGTTAAAAGAACTTGGCATTTATGAAAATACATTGATCATCTTCACCAGCGATAATGGCCCAACTTATCTGGATGCTGATACTAAATGGTTCGAAAGTGCCAAACCTTTTCAAACAGAAACAGGCCGTACCAAAGGCCATTTGTATGAAGGAGGTATTCGTGTACCCATGATTGCCTCCTGGCCGGGAGAAATTAAAGCAGGGACAGAAACCGGCCACATTTCAGCTTTCTGGGATGTGATGCCTACATTTTGTGATATTGCAGGCACAGAGTCGCCCGCATTTACCGATGGAATAAGTTTTCTTCCGGTTCTTTCGGGTGAAGAACAAGCAGAACATGAATACCTGTATTGGGAGTTCGCAGGCTATGGTGGCCAGCAGGCGGTAAGGATGGGACCGTGGAAAGCTATTCGAAGAGATATTAAAAAAGGAAATATGGAGATTGAATTGTATAATCTGGATGATGACATTAGGGAAGAAAATAATGTGGCTGCTGATCATCCTGAAATAATCAAACAGATGGAAAAAATCATGATAAAAGAACATGTTCCTTCAACTATTGAAAGGTTTAAAATGGAAGCTCTTGGCGATGAGTTAACTGATTGATAATGCTTTAAGTAAGATCTTATGCAGAAAATTAAACTACTGATATTATTACTTTCCGGAATTTTGCTTTTAGGCTGCTCATCTGATAAAGTTACAATCAAAGTAATGACCTGGAATATCTGGCATGGAGGACTTCATGGAGATAAATCTATACAATTTGAAAAAGATACTGCTAACACCCTGAATGTGTTAAAAGTTATCGAAATTGAAGATCCTGACATTTTGTTAATGCAGGAAACCTATTGCTGCGGGATGGAGATCTGCCAGAAAGCCGGTTATCCTTATTCCTGGCGATCAAGCTCTAACCTTTCCATACACAGTAAATACCCTATTATTGATACCATAAATATTTTTAAGCCATTTAATTCGCAAGGAGTTATTATTGATGTTAACGGTAAGAAACTGATGTGTTTTAATATATGGCTGCATTACCTTCCTGATTATTTTCAGGATATTAAGAAATTCTCCCCTGATTCATTAATTGCCGGGGAAAATACAAGCCGGCTGAAAGAAATAAATTCAATTCTTGCAGCAATTGATAGTATGGAGTTAAGTTCTCAAATGCCTGTTATCATAGGTGGGGATTTTAATTCAGGTTCTCATCTTGATTGGGTAGAAAGCACAAAACACAAGCATTACGATAAAGTGGTTGAATGGCCGGTAAGTAAAAAAATGACAGATAATGGTTTTAAAGATTCTTTCAGGGAAGCAAATCCTGACCCCTTAAAATCATTAGATGGAACATGGGGTTTCTTAAACGAAGATATCATCTCTGACAGAATAGATTATATCTATTATAAAGGAGAGCAGTTGAGAATGAAGTCTTCAAAGATTGTAATGGACGATCCACCCGGTGGGTTCTTCAATTCAGACCATAGGGCAATATTATCTGTTTTTACGTTTGAGAAATAAATATTATAGTATGAACCAGAAAATAGTCATAGTCCTCGATTGCGGAGCCACAAATGTACGTGCGGTGGCTATTAATGAAAAAGGGAATATCCTTGCCCAAAAATCATATTCAAATAATACCCAGCCCGATCCGCATTTCCCCGGTGGCTTGATCTGGGATGTGGATGTAATTTGGAGTAAACTGGTAAAAGCTACTAAGCAAGTGTTAAACCTCATCAACAAGGCAGAGATCATTGGCATCACCATAACAAGCTTTGGTGTTGATGGCGCACCCATGAAAAAATCAGGGGAAATGCTTTATCCTGTTATTTCATGGGCCTGCCAGCGCACTGCTCCTATCATGGGAAATATTGAAAAATATATTCCTCTTGAAAAGTTGTATGAGATAAGTGGTGTCAATACATTCAGTTTCAATACCATAAATAAGATTATCTGGTTTAAGGAGAATAAGCCTGAAATACTCGATCAAATGGATCATTTTGCTTTCATGCCATCTGTGTTTACCCATAAGCTGTGTGGTGAATTTGCAACCGATACCACCATGGCCGGAACATCCATGATGACGGATATCAAAACCCGGAATTTTTCAGAAGAGATTTTAGAAACCATTGGAGTGCAAAATAAATTTCCACAGCTTGTTGAGCCTGGTGAGATGGTTGGGAAAATAAACGGAAAAGCATCAGTAGAAACAGGAATACCTGCAGGAATTCCTGTAGTGGCGACCGGCCACGATACACAGTTTGCTGTTTTCGGTTCAGGAGCAAAAGAAAATGAGGTCGTTCTCAGCTCAGGCACCTGGGAAATCCTGATGGCACGTACAGCCAACATCAAAACCAGCAAAGAGCTATTGAATCAAGGTGTTACCATTGAGTTTGATGCCATACCGGGTTTATATAATCCCGGATTGCAATGGCTTGGATCCGGTATCCTGGAATGGATCAGAAACACTTTTTATACAGCGGAATCAAATCAAAAAGATATTTATGACCTGATGGTCAGGGAAGCTGAAAAAGCATCATCCGGCAAGTTAAATATTGAGCTTGATTTTCTTAATGACAATGGAATCCTGTCAGGCCTCGGTATACATACAAAGCGGGAAGAAATATACAGGGCAGCATTGGAAACATTGGCAAAAAAGACCAAAGACAGTTTGCAAATCCTGGAAAAGGCAGGTGGGTTTACAGCTGAATCTGTAATTGTTGTTGGCGGTGGCTCAAAAAACATATTATGGAACCAATTGCGGGAAAAAGAATTGGATATCCCGGTAAAAATAATCGATCAAAAAGAAACAACGGTTCTGGGTGCGGCACAGATCGCATTTATGGGATTGTAATAAGATATATATATTCTCAACAATAGTATTATACAATGAGTTATACCATGAGATCATCCGCAATAATCCTCATCATCCTGCTAAACTGCTTCCCGGGAATTGCACAGGAAGCACAGATTTATCAGGGATATGCTAAAACCCTGAGTGGATTCAATTTCAATTATCATACTCCTTTAAAAGACTATGGGACCTGCCTTCTTTCACGGGCACAGGCAGATTATCAGCCCATTATCTGGACCACCGAAGAGGTTCCTGAAAATTATGCAGAAGAGAATATTACTTTTTTGTGGGCCTATGGAATGGATGTTACCCCAGACAGCCGCAATTTTGATGTTTATGTGAATGGAGAAAGATATTTTACAATTTCAAATCCTGTAAGCAATGATTTGAAAGAATGGATAGTAAAAGGGCAAAATGGGGCAACACTAAAATTCAATGTTACTAAAATTGATAAACATAAGGACCAGATGGGTTTTGTCAGCCTTACTTTGCCATATTCTTCCATTATTCCGGGTGAAGTGGTTACCTTGAAAGTGGACGGGGAAAAAGCAAAAAGCAATAGCTGGTATATGACATTCACAGAAAAACTGGAAGAAGAGTTCTCTGTCGCACAAAAAGAGCTGGTAGCTAAAAAATCAGGGAGCCTGTTTTATGTTATCGGCATTGATTATATAAACATCGGGGAAAGATCAGAAGGGAAAATCAAAATAAATGATGATGAACAAATAGTAGAGATCTTACCCGGTTCCAATTATTATGAAGTCCTGATTCCCACAACAGTGTCTTCAAAAAATATTAAAGTTTATTTCAGTATCGGCTCCGAAAAAGAATTTACGCAGAGCATTGTAATAAAGCCGGTTAAAGAGTGGACGGTTTACATGATACAACACTCTCATACCGACATTGGCTATACCAGGCCGCAGACGGAGATATTACCTGAACACTTACGATATATCGATTATGCCCTTGATTTTTGTGATCAGACAGATGATTACCCTGAAAATGCAAAGTTTCGCTGGACCTGTGAGGCTGCATGGCCGGTTCGGGAATATCTGAAAAGCAGGCCCCGGGAACAAATTGACCGTCTTGTGGATCGTGTAAGAGAAGGCAGGATAGAAATCACGGCCATGTATTTCAATTATGGCGAAATTATAGATGAAGCCAGCCTTGCAGCACAATTATTACCTCTGGCAGACTTTAAAAAAGCGGGTATAGAAACAAAAACACTGATGCAGGATGATGTCAATGGCATAGGTTGGGCACTGGTTGATTATTCCCAGAATACAGGCCTCAGGTATGTATTAATGGGCCAGCATGGCCACAGGGCCAGAATACCTTTCAAAAAACCAACGGCTTTCTGGTGGGAATCCCCTTCCGGTAACCGTTTGCTCGCTTACCGCAGTGAACATTATATGCATGGCAATGTACTTGGGCTAACCTCCGGCGACCTGGAAACTTTTAAAATGGGGCTGGCAAATTATTTAAGTGAATTGAGTGAAAAAGGATATCCTTTTTTACACACTGCATTTCAATTTTCGGGGTATATCACTGATAATTCCCCACCATCTACCATTGCCTGTGAAGTAGTGAAGCAATGGAATGAAAATTATGAATGGCCAAAAGTAAAACTTGCGGTTGCCAGCGAATTTCTGGAGTATATCGAAGATAAGCATGCAGATGATTTGCCTTCTTTCAGGGTTGCATGGCCCGATTGGTGGGCCGACGGATTCGGATCCGCTATGCGGGAAACGCAGGCGGTAAGAACAACACATGAAGATTTGATCGCCAATACCGGACTGTTGTCAATGGCCAAAGTTATGGGCGCGCACCTTCCGGAAGATATTAATGAAGATATTAGACAAGTGCAGGAAGCATTGCTGTTTTATGATGAGCACACTTTTGGAGCCGCTGAAAGTATCAGTGATCCCTATTGCGAAAATTCAATGGTACAATGGGCTGAGAAATCTTCTTATGCATGGAATGCTGTAATGAAATCAAGAATGTTGAAAGAAAAAGCCATGGGCTTTGTTCAACCATTTTTACCAAAAACCGATGTACCGTCACTGGTTGTGTTTAATACGCTTAACTGGAAACGCTCCGGTATGGTCCGTGTCTATATTGATCATGGGATTATCCCCCCGGGTAAAGATTTTAAAATCCTCGATATAGATAACAATGAAATCCCTGCCCAGGCAATGGAAAGCCGCAGCGACGGCACTTATTGGGGCTTGTGGGTAAATGATATCCCGGCCATGGGCTTTAAAACTTTCAGGATTGAACCCGGAGATGAAGACAGGTCTTTGCCGGAAGAAAGCTTTGTATTTCATAGCTTCAGCAATAAGTATTACGATATCAACATCGATGTATCAAACGGTGATATCCTGGGTATTTATGACAAAGAGTTAGGACTGGAGTTAACAGATCAGCATGACACAATAAAAATCGGCCAGTTTATTTACGAGCAACTTCTCAACAGGCATCAAATGGAACGTTATACATCCGGTAAAAAAGATACTGTGTACGTGCCCCTGGTGTTAAGCAGACATGTGCCTGATCATGTTCATATCATTTCAACAAAAGACGGGCCTATTTGGAAGAGCCTGTATATGCACGCCGAAATGCCAGTCTGTACCGACGAGAAAGGGGTAAATATCGAACTTCGGCTTTATCACAGGGAAAAGCGAATAGAGATCAGGTACAATATGTTCAAACTACCGCTTACCTCACCTGAAGGTGTTTACGTGGCCTTTCCTTTTCATCTGCATAAGGGTGAATTGGTTTTCGAAGCACAGGGCGGTGTAGTAGAACCCGGTGGCAACCAGCTGGAAGGAACTGCCTCCGACTGGAATACCATCCAGAACTTTGCCGCAGTAAGGAATGAACAGGACCAGATTGTTTTTGAAAGCAATGACATACCTCTTGTGCAGTTTGGTGATATTAACCTGGGAAGATATTATTACAAACATAAACCTGAAAAAACGCATATTTATTCATGGGTTTTGAATAATTACTGGACAACCAATTTCAAAGCCAGTCAGGAAGGTGAGCTGGAATGGAGTTACAATATCACTTCAGCAAGGGATACTTCAAATAGCTTTGCCACCCGCTTTGGCTGGGGTATCCGCGTACCATTTCTCACAAGGGTATTGCCGGCAGGCCACTTCAGGAATAAACTGATTGATAAAAGCCTTATCAATCTGGATATTGAAAACCTTTTGCTGGTAAGTGCCAAACCATCCCAGGACGGGAAAGGGATCATTCTGCAGTTGCGTGAAACTGACGGAAAAAAAGTTTCTGTGGATCTTAATAAGTTGCTTTATGATAAAAAGCCTTCATCAATTACTTTGGTTAATGTGCTTGAAGAAAAGATCAGGAAGCTTAGTGGAGATTTTGAGATCAGGCCTTATGAAGCTGTTTTCCTGAAAGTAGAATTATAGCAATGTGGTAATATGAAAAAGTTAAATGAATTTATAAAGAGGTCAGGCATAATAATCATTGCATTTCTTCTATCCGGCAACTTGTTTGCCCAGATTGAACTCCCGGCCATATTTTCTGACAACATGGTTTTGCAACAGGAGTTTGCATGCCCTGTCTGGGGATGGGCCAAACCGGGTGAGAGAATAACTGTAAAAAGCAGCTGGGATAAAAATGCAATAACTACAGTTGCCGGTCATACTGGCAACTGGAACCTCAAATTATCAACTCCAAAAGCAGGTGGCCCCTATTTTGTTACCATAAACGCCGATACCCTGCACAATGTAATGATCGGCGAAGTATGGATTTGCTCCGGGCAGTCGAATATGCAATGGGCATTAAGCCAGACAGACAGTACAGGACAGGAAATTGAAAATGCTGACTACCCGGATATAAGGCTGTTCTATGTTGCAAGAGATAATGCCGATGAACCAAAAAAGGATTGTTATGGCAAATGGGAAGTATGCAGCCCGGAAAGTGCTGCGACTTTTAGCGCAGTTGCCTACTATTTTGGAAAAGAGTTGTATACTGAATTGGGGGGTCCGGTAGGGCTGATCCATACCAGCTGGGGAGGATCCACTGCCCAGGCATGGATCAATTACCCTGTCCTGCAATCTACACCGGAAGGCCGCTACTATATCGAAAAATACAAAGAGAAAATAAACAATTACATACCCGGAATCTTACCACGAAATCACCAGTCTCCTTCAGGACTGTACAATGCAATGCTTCATCCTTTGATTCCATATAGTATCCGGGGAGCCATCTGGTACCAGGGTGAATCTAACACCAGCGAACATTATATGTACCGCGATCTGATGGAAACTATGATTTCCAGCTGGAGGGAAGAATGGGGCCAGGAAGATTTCCCGTTTTATTATGTACAGCTGGCACCATTCGATTATAATACTCCATTGATAGGTGCAGCTTTAAGGGATGCACAGAGAAAATCACTGGATATTCCAAACACCGGAATGGCTGTTACTATGGACATAGGCAATCCTGATGATATTCATCCCCTTAATAAGAAAGATGTTGGAAAACGACTGGCGGCCTGGGCACTGAACAAGGATTACGGAAAAGATATTATCTATTCGGGGCCATTGTATAATGGCTTTGAGATTGAGGGAGCCGGTATCCGTATTTTCTTCGACCACGTAATGAGTGGGCTTGGAAGTAATGGCGAAGAATTATCCCATTTTGAAATTGCCGGGGAAGATAAAGTGTTTTATCCCGCCAGGGCAGCCATTGAAGGCAAATCGGTTCTGGTTAAGTCACCTGATGTTGCTGATCCTGTTGCAGTCCGTTATGCTTTTCATAACTGTGATGAGCCCAATATTTCTAATAAGGAAGGGTTTCCTGCCTCAACATTCCGCACAGATGACTGGGAGATCTTTACTGATAATGTAAAAATTAGTTGCGAATATTTGAAGGAAGAGGACCTTTTTCTCATTAGCATGGAAGGTGGTGACAGAACCACAGCTATCAGGTACACAACGAATGGAAGTGAGCCCACAGAAAATACAATGATCTATGTAGGACCTTTTAAGATCAAAGAGTCCGGACTTATTAATGCCAGGGCATATATAAATAACACTCCTTCCATAGCTATACAAACGAGTGAGATTTTGAAACATCTGGCTGTTGGGAAAAATGCAACTTATTTGCAGGAATATCATCACAGATTTCCCGGAGGTGGCAATCTGGCCCTTGTAAATGGAATTAAGGGAAGTGAAGATTATTATGATGGAAACTGGCAGGGTTTCAGGGGTAATGATATTGAAATAATCATAGATCTGGGAGGAGAATATGGAATCAATAGTCTTTCTGCAGGTTTTTTGCAAGATCAGGGTTCCTGGATCTTATTTCCGGAAAAACTTGAATACTATGGCTCTTTAGATGGACATAATTTCGAAAAACTTGGTGAGGTCCTTAATGAAATTCCGAAAAACGAAAACGGGGCAATAATACAGGTATTTACTTTGAATAATATTGCCGGTACATACAGGTATATAAAAGTTCGATCATCAAAATTAACTTTACCCGAATGGCATTCAGGAGCCGGTAATGATGCCTGGTTTTTTATGGATGAGATAATTGTAAAATAATTTAGCAATCACAATGAACAGAAACTTTAAAATAATTATGCCGGTCAATAGAATTAAACTTTCAGTTATAAGCCTTGGGGTAGTTTGCTTTTTCCTTTGTTTTCAGTCTTGTAAAAGCCCGGAAAACAATAAACATGATACAAAAAAGCCCAACATCGTACTCATTTTTATTGACGACCTGGGCTATGCCGATGTGGGTTGTTTTGGGGCAACTGACTATCAAACTCCAAACATTGACCGGCTTGCAAATGAAGGAGCCCGATTTACCAGTTTTTTAGCTTCCCAGGCAGTCTGCAGTGCATCCCGAGCATCTTTACTAACTGGGTGTTATGCCGAGCGGGTTGGCATTCAAGGTGCCCTTAATTCTTTTTCTAATGTGGGCATAAATCCTGAGGAAACAATTATTCCGGAAATGCTTAAGGAACAAGGTTATGCTACCGGTATCTTTGGTAAGTGGCATCTGGGCCACCATAAAGAATTTCTTCCCCTGCAGCATGGCTTTGATGAATATGTAGGATTACCCTATTCCAACGATATGTGGCCGGTTGGTTATGATGGTGTGCCACAGGAAGGAAGCGGGAAACGGAAATCGAATTATCCGCCATTAAAATTATTCAGTGGAAACGAAGTTATTGACACCATTGCAAGCCTCGAAGACCAGGCAACATTAACCACACTGTATACCGAAAAGGCCGTTCAGTTTATAGAAAACCATAAGAATGAACCTTTCTT
>JAGLEK010000534.1 GCA_023145125.1 Bacteroidales bacterium
CAGGGGACAGGGGACAGGGGACAGGGGACGGGGTACAGGGGACAGGGGACGGGGTACATGCAAAATGGTACAGGGTACATGTAGAATGCCGAATGAACAATGAATCCTCTACCCGGCAACGATCTTCTTCAACGCCTCCAGCCGTTTCAGTAATGGAGGGTGGGAATAATAAAAGAATACATAAACAGGATGTGGCCGCAGGTTGCTCAGGTTATTAACAGATAGCTTCTTTAGTGCCTCGGCCAGGGCTTCGGGATTGTAATTCTCTCCTGCATAGCGGTCGGCAGCATATTCATTCTTTCGCGACAGCGTATTACCCAGCATGCCTAGAATCAGTGAGAGAGGAGAATATAGTAATCCAAACGCGATCAAACTCATATGAAAGCTGGGATGCTCTGCCCCTAAGGCTTCCGACAGAACAGGCTTGTCAATGAATAATGACAGGATAAACAGCATCAGCCCGGTCTGAAGAATCGAAATTATCACACCTGCAAGGGTGTGTTTCTTCTTATAATGGCCGATCTCATGCGCCAGGACGGCAACCAGCTCCTCCGTGCTGTGTTCATCGATAAGTGTATCATATAAGACAACCCTCTTTTTTGCGCCCAGTCCGGTAAAATATGCATTTGCCTTGCTGCTCCTTTTGGAACCATCGATCACATAAATATTCTTTAGCTTGAAACCTACCCTGACAGAGAAACCTTCGATGGCATCCCTGAGCGGCCCTTCGTCGAGGGGAGTTTGCTTGTTGAACAGTGGAACGATCAGGTTGGAATAAAACATGAACATAAAAAGCGTAAAGGCTGTGATCACACCCCAGGCGATCAGCCAGAACCAGGGGCCTGTCATCATAAAGATCCAGACTATAAGCGAGAGCAGCCCGCCCCCGATCAGGGCAGACAGGAATAAGCCCTTGACCTTATCCATGATGTATGTTTTGGCGGTGGTCCTGTTAAAGCCAAACTTTTCCTCGATCACAAAAGTTCCATAGATGGAAAATGGCAATCCGATCAAATCAGATGCAAGGGCCAGGATGCCGAAAAACATCAGAGACATGAGAATAGGATTGGTGGTGACTGACCATACCAAACTATCCAAAAATGCAAAGCCTCCCAGCAGAAGCATAAGCATCATTGCAACAAATGACACCGTATCCGAGTATATTGAAAACCTGGTATTTGTCCGTGTATAGTCCTGTGATTTCCTGTACTTCCCGGCATCATAGATGCCTTGCAGCTCAACAGGAAGGTCGTAGCTCCAAAGTCTGCTGTTAAGATAATCAAGAAGGCGCTCGAGAATATAATCGAACACCAGGATCGCAATAATAATATAAAAGATAAATTCTGCCATTAGTAACTCCCGCTCCATTTTCTTATGAACCATTCAAAACCGAGCAGGGCCAGTATTACGACCAGCACCCACCAGATATCAATAAATTCGATGTATTTCTTTTCTGCATGTATAAGTGGCTTAACATCCCCCCTTTGATCCAGCAATCCGGGAATGCTATCCATCTGTGCAATAGTGAGCATGCGGCCATCATTCATATCAGACAGCTCTGCCAGAAGATCATGTGCCGCCCGTAAGGATATCTTTTCCGTTACAACCGGAGTAATGACAAAACCACCATTATCTGTGAATACCGTCTCCTCGATACGCGTAACAGCTTTATAGGTATAAATACCTACACCCAATCCAGCGGCATTAAGCGTATAGGCTTCCCCGGTCCTGCTGAAAATATATTCGTAGGTATTTCCATCCCCGTCTTTGATCTCCATATTAACATCGGGTTCATTGAAAGGTTCAAAGCTTTCATTGTATAACTCCGCATCGATGGTAATGGGTGTATTTTCAGGAAATCGCTGATGTGAACTGACACGGAATTGCCGTTTATCATCATTCACAGCAAGGAACTGAATACTCTTGTTAATGATCTCGTTGAAGGCCTGATGATCACCGGTGATCAGCCAGCTTTTCATCCGCCATCTCCATATCCCTGTGCCTGCGATCACACCGCTTTTTATGCTTCTGCCGCTTTGCATTACCCACAAAGGATCGTTGCTCTCGATATCGCCAATTTTCTGATAAAACAATACCCTGGCCGAATTGGCAACATTATATCTGGCAAAAGGTGTATTCAGAGGAGGTAAAAATGGCATAAGACCGGCAAGCTCATCACTAACATTAAAGGTGATGAATGCTTTATTCAATGTGGCCTGCACTTCATTCATTCCTCTATTGTTATAGGGATGAACCTGTATGCCTGACCCAAGCCGGTTAAAAGAGATGAAACTTGTTTGTTCACCCAGAATAAAAAGAAGCGGTACTTCCGCCCTTTTAAGCCTGTTCATCAATCCCGGTGAAACCGGTGAAACAGAAGGCAGCTGATGCAGGATCACCAGGCTGTAGCCCTCCAACGGGCCCGCAAACTCATCGATCAGCATGTCATCCACCTCATAATTGATATTGCTGCTTACGGCTTCCTTGAGTGCACTGATGTCGGGATGGGGTGAATTAGCAAGGATCAATATCTTCTGTTTTGACTCAAGTACTTCCACAAAGAGGTCATAGCGGTTGTTTTCCAGTGTCACCTCATCTTTGTTCGATCTTATCCTTAATACGTAATGATGTGTGCCGGCTTCATTGGCAGCCATGTTCAGCCTGAGCGTTTTTGAGAAATTATCACCTTCAACCAGTATCTGCCGCTTTTCAATATTTTTTCCACCTTCGGAGAGGCTCAGGCTGACCGTTGCACCGGACATTTTCTGAGCATTAAGAATGATCTCGACAGGAAAATCGTTGCCTTGAAATGCAATCCGGTTATATAATACACGCTTTAAAAAGGCATCTCTTCTTACGGAGGTATCACCCAGTGCAAGGGTATATACCGGACAGGACACACCGGACGCCTGATATAGGGGGTTGAAACCCTTATTAAAGATTCCGTCGGTAGCAATGATCATTGCCCCGAGGTTCCTGTTCACAAACCTGATATCCATCATTTCGAATAATGAGGATATGTCGGTCTCCCGCTTATCGAAACCCAGCGTATCAAAAGATGCTGTGGTCAATGGTATTACCTCATCACCGAAGGTAAACAACCTGACTTCATAGTCCTCGCTCAGCCTTTCAATAAGATGATTAAGCGAAGTAAGATATTCATTTCTGTAGTAGGAAGAGTCATCATTAAGCACCACCGACATGCTGTTATCCTGCGCAACAACGATGATGGGTTTTTCCACTGTACGGCTGCTCAGCCTGAGTAAAGGTGAGAGCAGCAGAAAGGCGATCAATGTTACAAGGACAAACCTGCTTACTCCCAAGAGCCTTTTCACCCATACAGGAAATTCATTCTTGCTTTCACGAAAATATAATACCATGGAAGCCACAATCCCGGACAGGATACAAAGTAATATGTACCAGGAAGGAAAGCCGGTGATGATGTTAAAATCCAATAATCTGTATGTTTTTCAGGATAAAATAATAACCAGGGAATAGCTCCAATAGTATCGGGATTAAATAATATATGCCTTAAACGGATCAGGCACTATAGTTCATACCTCCACATACACTGATAACCTGGCCTGTGACATAGGCTGAGAGGTCGCTTGCCAGAAACACGCATACATCTGCAACATCTTCAGGAGTACCGCCCCTGCGCAACGGGATCTCTTTGAGCCAATCATCCCTTACATCATCATCCAATGATGCTGTCATCTCAGTTTCAATAAATCCGGGAGCAATTGCATTGCAACGTATATTTCTCGAACCCA
This sequence comes from Bacteroidales bacterium, assembly GCA_023145125.1. GTDB lineage: Bacteria > Bacteroidota > Bacteroidia > Bacteroidales > B18-G4 > B18-G4. Next base: position 3,774 of record JAGLEK010000534.1, read on the forward strand.
ACTCCTTGGAGATGGATTTAGTGAACCCTAAGATCCCCGCCTTTGATGCAGAATAGTTTGATTGTCCTGCATTTCCGCTCACACCAACAACAGAACTCATATTTATGATCGACCCGCTTCTTTGCTTCAGCATTGACCGGTGAATAGCTTTAGTGAGGTTAAAAACAGATTTCAGATTCACTGCCATGATTATATCCCAGTCTTTCTCCTCCATACGCATAAGCAATCCGTCGCGCGTAATGCCGGCATTGTTGACCAGGATGTCGATGTTGCCAAATTCGGACAAAACATCCGCAACAAGTTGTTCGCTTTGTTGCAAAGAGGAAGCATCTGAGGCAAATCCTTTCCCTTGTACACCAAGTGCAGCAAGTTCTTTTTCCAGGGCTTCCATATTTTCATCCCTGACCAGGTCAGAAAATGCAACATTGGCACCGTGTGTAGCAAACCTCAGGGCAATTGCTTTGCCTATGCCTCTTGACGCACCTGTGATCAATGCAGTCTTTCCTTCGAGTAATTTCATAGCTATTATTTTTTAACTAATATTTTCAAAGATAATAAAAGCATGCCACTTGCTATTGTGACATTGGCATTTTTCATAAAAGAGCCAGGGTATTATATCCACCTTACCAGGCCTGTATCCTGTTTATATGGTATCTGTGGGTTTGCCGGATGCATCCTGATCCCATAATCAAGGGCACCTGCATGTTCAATACCAAATTCGCAGCTAAAAGTTGCTGCTTCCCCCGATGAGCTTCCCAGTTTCAGTGGTTTTGAAAAAAGGACATCTTTCATCCTGCCATTCCGTTTTTGGCCAAACACCACCTCCATGCCAATATCTTCAGGCAAAAGTGATCCGCAATCCAACACCACTTCGGCCTTAAAAGATTCACCGAACCTGAGAGTATGTTTTGAAGAGTCAGGAACCTTAACGGAGGTGACCACTATTTCATCCCAGTGTGAGTTTACTTTTGCCTTCCAGTCTGCAATACTTTTTGCCATGCTGTATTCATTTTCCCTGATGGCTACAGACCTTTCTGCCAGTTTTGTATAATACTTCCGGTTATATTCATCCAGCATACGTTTCATGGTAAACTCATGACATATGCCGGCAGTAGAATTCTTGATATACTGAACCCATCCTGACGGGATATTATCCTTTGACAGCTTATAATACCGGGGGATGATATCATCTTCCATGATATTGTATAAGGTCTCGGCATCAAGCTCATCCTGGAACTGCTGGTTCTCGTATGTACGCTTTTCAGGTATGGCCCATCCTGCTTCAGGCTTAAAGCCTTCGGCCCACCATCCGTCGAGAACACTGAAATTCAGCACCCCGTTCATCACGGCTTTCATGCCACTGGTACCTGATGCCTCGAGTGGGCGTGTAGGTGTATTCAGCCAGACATCCACACCCTGCACCAGTTTGCGGGCTACGTTCATATCATAATTCTCAATAAATACTATCCTGCCCTGAAATTCCGGTTTCCTCGACATTTCAATAATGTGGCGGATCAGGTCCTGCCCGGCTTTGTCGTTGGGGTGCGCCTTACCGGCAAACACGAACTGTACCGGCTGCTTTTCGTTATTTACGATACGGGCAAGGTTCTCTTCATTCATGAATAAAAGTTGTGCACGCTTATAGGTCGCAAATCGCCTTGCAAAGCCAATTGTCAGTACATTCTCATCCAGGCGTTCCAGCGTTTTGACAATATGCTGCGGAGCCTCCTGCCGGCGCGTCATTTCTGTAGTCAGCCTCTTCTTCAGGAACTCGAATAATTCTTTCTTCAGCTTTTTTCTGATATCCCATATCACCTGATCGGGTACTTCCCGGATCATTTGCCAGTATTCCTGCTCCGACTGCCTGTTATAAAATTCTTTTCCGAAAGTTTCCCTGAAAAGGTTTCGCCAGAGGTATGAAGTCCATGTGCCATAGTGCACACCATTGGTCACATGGCCAATATGCACCTCAGAGGGAAAATATCCCGGGAACATTCTGCTGAACAGCTCCCTGGAAACCTCACCATGGATCTTGCTTACGCCATTCACTTCCTGAGAAAGTTTAAGTGCAAGTACACTCATCGAAAAGTCTCCACGATTATCATAAGCATCCATCCTTCCCAATCCCATGAAGTCGTCCCAGGAGATATTCAGCCGTGATGCATAATGGGGTATATATGTCCGGAGCAGGTCCTCGCTGAAAGAATCGTGCCCCGCCGGAACAGGTGTATGCGTGGTAAAGAGTGTTGATGACCTGACAATCTCCCTGGCCATGGAAAAGCTGATGATATGTCCCTTTATCAGCCGGTGTATACGTTCAATACCGATGAATGCCGCATGGCCCTCATTGCAATGATATACTTCCGGGCTGACGTCCAGTTTATCCAGCAGGCGGATGCCACCAACACCAAGCAGCAATTCCTGCTTCAGCCGGTGCTCATTGTCACCACCGTAGAGCTGATGGGTGATGGATCTGTCTTTTTCCTGGTTGTTATGGATGTCAGTATCAAGAAGGTACAGCGGGATCCGGCCTACATCAAGCCTCCACGCTTTTGCATACAATGAACGGCCCGGCAGCGCTATGCTGATCTTCAACCAATCCCCGTTCTCATCCAATACAGGTTTTATCGGAAGATGGGAGAAACGGTGGCGGTGATACTGCGATATCTGTTCGCCGTGTGGCGCCAGCTGCTGATTGAAATACCCGAAGCGGTACATCAGCCCCACGCCGATCATATTCATATTTGAATCGCTGGCCTGCTTAAGGTAGTCCCCTGCCAGGATGCCCAGCCCGCCCGAATATATCTTCACAGATTCATGCAGGCCAAACTCCATGCTAAAGTATGAGATCCGGGGCGCTGACCCTTCCGGCTTTTCCGCCATATAATCATGGAACTTCTTAAGTACCGATTCCAGTAATGACAGAAATTCCTTATCCTGTTCAAGTTCCTTGTATCGCTCCAGGGTAAGCATCTCCAGCAATGCGACCGGGTTATGGCCACGTTCCTCCCATAATTCAGGATTCACGCTTTTGAAAAGGGCCTCAGCATCACAATTCCACGTCCACCACAGGTTCCTCGACAGTTCGAAAAGGCCTTTTAGCTTCACGGGAACCTCTGCTTTTACATTAACTTTTTTCCATTTCGGATCCATGTCGCTGCCCCGGCCGGGAACATATTCACGAAGCGTGAACTGCTGTTGCTTTCCCCTGAAAAGGTCTGCACGCAGTCCAACCTTTTTTAGCGCTACCGACCATGCCTGCCTGTAATTCTCTACGAATGATTCCCACAGGGCGTTCAGGGAAATATCCCTTGCCTCTTTGCATGCAGCGGCATATTCCTTTTTATTCATCCCCAGGAAGACAGATAAGGTATCACGAATATCTGCAAGCACCTCGGCATCATTATCATCGGTCCTGTCAGAGACCAAAACACCGGTATGCTTAACATCAAAGCCTTCATTCACCCAGGCACCAAAACCGGCCAGAGAGGTTGTTATGGTTGGAATGCTGAATGCAATGCTCTCCAACGGAGTATATCCCCATGGTTCGTAGTAGGAAGGAAATACCGAAACATCAAAACCAATCAGGGTATCATAATAAGGAAGGTTGAAAATGCCATCGCGGCCGTCGAGATAGGCCGGCACAAAGATCACAGTCACTTTATCATCCGCAGCATTGTTCAGTCCTTTTTCCCTGAACCTCGTGATACTGGGGTCCTGGTCTTCATCAAAAAGGTAATGTGATAAATATGGTTGTTCCACTTCTCCGAAAGAATGATCTTCCAATCGCCTGATCACATCCTGCCTGGGCCCGGCCTGGTTAGCAGGTACAGTAATGAAGGCGATCAGGTTTTTCGGCAGGTCTTTTTTATTCAGTTCAGCCAGTGCGTCAATGAAAATATCGATACCCTTGTTCTTGAACTCATAACGCCCGCTGTTGATCACCAACAGGCTGTCGCCGGGCATTTCCCTTCCTGTAACAGCTTCTGCAACAGCAAGAATTTTTTTGCGTGCTGCATCTCTTTTTTTATGGTAATCATCCCCTTCGGGGACAAAAGTGTCTTCAAAGCCATTTACAGTGATCACGTCGGGGTCTTTATCAAGAAAATGCCGGCACTCGGCGGCAGTGATCTCACTTACCGTGGTGAAGCTGTCGCTTTCTTTGGCAGTAATCGATTCAAGGGATTGCTTTGCCTTTACACCGAAGTCTCCGGCTATACGGCCCGGATCATAATCTTCAAGCCGGCCATATAAAGGCAGGCCGTTTCCGGCAACGGACCTTCCCAGAACGGTAGCGTGGGTGGTAAACACCGTACCCACCTGCGGAACATTCTCTTTGAGGTACAAGGCTCCTGTTCCGGTCATCCATTCGTGGAAATGTGCTATGATCCTGTCTGTAGCAGAGAGGTTGAATTCATAGAAGCTTTCGATCACCTTTGCTGCGGCATAGCCAAACATGGCCGGTTCAATGTAGTCCCACTGCCCCGACAGGGAATCCAGTTTGAACTGTTCCCAGAGCTCGAAGAATATCCTGTCCTTCTCCCCGAACAGGGGCTTGAAGTCTACCAGGATGACCACAGGAAAGCCACTGACATTCCAGCGGCCAGTTCGTATGTTCAAGCCTTCGGCGGATGCTTTTTCCCGCCAGGAAGAAAATATTTCAGTATCCTCGATAAAATCAGGGTGTTCCCTTGTCTCCATCCATACATCGGGGCCGATAAGGATGTATTTATCTCCGTAATCTTCTACAATGGTCCTTGCCTTTGTTGAGAGTACTGTGTAGATTCCACCAACTTTGTTACAAATTTCCCAGCTGGTTTCGAATATATAGTCAGGTTTTAAGATTTGGTCGTTCATATGTTTTAATAAATTCCTGCAAAAATATGTTAATTCAGGTTCTGCCTGAAAAAAGTTTTTAACACGCCTGAATGCATGATAAAATTCATAATTTTCAGATGGTCATGCTTGTTTAACCCAGCGAATACTTTGTTGTCCCACCATCAAGGGAATAAACCTGTCCGGTCACAAAACCTGACAAGGGCGAAAGCAGCCAGGCCGCCAGTGTTGCAAAGTCATCAGGATCGCCGATCTTTCCAAGCGGAATCCCTGAGATGGTTTGCTTTCGTGCTTCCTCAAAGGAGATGCCCTCCAGCTCGCTTTTCTTACGGAACAGCCTGTCAACGGCAGATGTATCGTGATATCCGGGGCCGATAAGGTTCACGGTGATGCCTTCAGAAGCAACTTCCAGGGCCAGTGTTTTAGCAGCTCCTGCAACGGCCATGCGCAACGAATTGCTCAGCACGAGGTTTTCAATGGGCTGCTTTACCGTAGAGCTTTCGCTAAATAAGATCCGGCCGTACTGCTTCTTCTGAAAACGGGGTAACAGGCTTTTAACCAGTTGCACTTTCCACCTGAGGATCAACTTGTATGCTTCATCCCAATGCTCCATCCCGGTTTCTTCAAACGACATGGCGGGAGGACCACCGGCATTGATGAATATTCCGGAGAGTTCGCGATCACCCAGTTGCTTAAGAACAGCTGCCAGCGTATTATCATCTGTCACACTGCCACAAACTGTTTCAACATTTTTAGTATGGCCGGCTGCCAGCTCCCGTAATTTATCTTCTCTTCGGGCCACAGCTATCACACCGGCACCATTATCCAACAATAATCTGGCAACAGCATTCCCAAACCCGGAACTCGCTCCTGTAACAATAAACAGCTGTCCTCCGATCTTTAAATCTATCATCTGTTATCTCCTGTGAAAAGCCTGTACTACTTAAAGAGGTTCCTGAGTTCCTTTTCAATATTGGCAGTATATTTCTTTATGTCGGATTTCTTCACCTTTTTCAACTCACCCTGTAGCTGTTCGTACTTTTTCTTTGCACGCACACCCAGGTTTGGGATGATCCGGTCCCTGACATCCTCTCCTGCATCCTGCAACACCACCAGCAATTCGTCCACATCAACACTGCGGAGCAATTCCTTGATCTTGGCATTCGACATGGACGCCACATCCTTGAGGCTCATCTCATTGACTTTTGCATCTTTCACCTTCTTTTTCACCTTTTTGCCGATCTCAACAGTCTTATCCTTCACTACCTTGCCCAGCTCCGCCGCCTTCTCAATGGTTTGATCCAGGTTTTCCTGAAAAGATGATTCCTGGCATTCTTCATCCACCCTGATCATGAAATCAGACAAGACGTTCATATAGTTGATAAATGCCTCGTATGGCGTTCCGTAAGGGTTGAAGTATTTATGCACATCGCCGTCGGAGAACCACTTGGTACACATATAATAGAAGTGGTCGGATGTTTGCAGATACCTCCAGTCGCGGATGATATCAGGATCCGTGCAGTGGTCCAGTTTATGCTTGATCGAGTACAGTTTGTCGAAGGCCTCATCCTGCAGCTCATTCCCAAGCCATGCGGTAAGGTCCCTCTCCTCATCAGCCCATGATATGGGATAAGGTACATGTACAGATGACACGGGCTGCAGCTTCTCAGCAAGTTCAGAGGGTGTATTGAAAGTAAAATCAGAATGTGAAAACACTCTTGCCGGCAATGCACGCATAAAGTCGAAGATGCCGGTTTCCGGCCACTGGTGCTCACCAAAAGTTTCATAATCCATGAAGAGATTAACGACCTCTTCCTTCGGATCGATATCATTCAGCCAGTCAACGAACTTTTCAGTGGTTAACGGCCATTCGCCCCAGCTCTGCTCCGAGAACCTGAAGGCAATGTCGTCACTGAGCCTGAAATTTTTCAGCAACAGCTTGAGTTTCGGGTTAATCGCATTGGCATACATATAGTTCGGGCTTTTCCAGCCCAGCACATGCTTGGCTCCTTCGGTAAGCATCAGCTTGAACCCCATCTCCGATACCATTGCGCCTATTTCGTCTGAGTATATCAACTCAGTGTTCCTGAAAGTAGTGGGCAGCTGTCCGAAATGCTGCTCCACCTTCCTCTTATGCATCTCCACCTGTTCAAAAAACTCTTCTTTGCTTTTTAATGCAGCCAGGGCATGCCCGTATGTTTCAGCGATGAATTCAACATTACCTGTTGCAGCCAGTGCTTTATAGCTATCTAGCACATCCGGTGCATATGCTTCAAACTGGTCGAGGGCTGTTCCCGAGATAGAGAAACTCACCTTGAAAGCTGAACCGTACTCATTGATAAGGTCGAGCAACAGCTTGTTCATTGGCAGATAGCACTTGTCGGCCACCCTGCGCATGATAAACCTGTTCTGCTGTTCATCATAATAATGATGATTAGAACCGATATCGAAAAAGCGGTAAGTCCTTAGCCTGTACGGCTGGTGAACCTGGAAATAAAAACAAATTGATCTCATATTCTTTAATCTTCAAATATCTTATAAAACACTTTCATACACTTCTTTGATCTTCACAGCGGCATTTTCCCATTTCAGGTTATCCACTTCTTCCTTGCCGTAACGCCTGAACATCTTCGACAGCCCCTCATAATGCAGCAGGCCATAGATAGAATCGGCCATCGCATCCACATCCCAGAAATCGATCTTCAGGGCATGGACAAGGATCTCTGAAACGCCTGATTGCCTGGAGATGACCACAGGGACATTCGAGCGCATCGCCTCCAGTGGGACGATCCCAAACGGTTCAGAAACCGATGGCATCACAAAGACATCACTCAGTCCAAACATATGGTCAACATCATCACCTTTCAGGAAACCCGTAAAGTGAAAACGGTCGGCCATCTTCAGCTCAGCTACACGCTTGATGATCTTGTTAAGCATGTCGCCACTTCCGGCCATGACAAAACGCACGTTCGGGTCCTTGTCGAGCACTTTCCTTGCAGCTTCAACAAAATAGTCGGGGCCTTTCTGAAAGGTGATCCTACCAAGGAAAGTCACCACTTTATCCTTCACGCCACGCTGATAATTCTGATCCGGCTTATCGCTGGGTTCAACGGCATTATATGCTGTGAACACCTTATTGGGATCGATACCATAACGTTCGATCACGATCTTACGGGTCATGTTGCTTACCGCGATCACACGGTCGGCTTCTTCCATGCCACGACGTTCCAGGTCATAAACATTCTGGTTTATATTTTCACCGGAGCGATCGAACTCAGTGGCATGCATATGCACTACCAGGGGTTTCCCGCTCACGCTCTTTGCTGCAATGCCTGCGGCATAGGTAAGCCAGTCGTGTGCATGGATCACATCAAAGTCGCTGGTAGCAGCCACAGCAGATGCGATGAGAGCATAGCGCTTCACCTCATCCATAAGGTCAGTGCCGTATTTGCCTGAGAATTCGAATTTTTCGGAAAGCACGCTGTCTTCACTCGTGATCGATTCCAGTTCTTTTGCCTCCATGATCCTCCTGAACTCCTCAGGCCCGACATAAGGGATAAGGTTGGAACCAATTTCCATATATGTGATGCGCTGCCAGTATTCTTCGTATTTCTTGTCCTTGAAATCGATGCTGATATCACTGGCATTGATAAGCCTGACGGCTTCCTGGTCTTCATCGCCATATGCCTTGGGAACTACGAACAGCACTTCCACATCATGCTTCATCAGGCCCTTGGTCATGCCATAGCAGGCTGTGCCCAGCCCCCCTGTAATGTGTGGAGGGAATTCCCAACCGAACATTAAAACTTTCATCAGCCGATTAATATGTTAATGGTTATCATTTTCTTTTCCTGTTGTATTTTTTTATAAGTGCATGGGTGCGCAAGAGTTCCGATACGCTCCATGCCTGTGAGATAGTGCCTCCGGGAAGGTGTGGCGGGTCGCCGTCATAGACTTCCGAAACAGAGCCAATGCCTGCTTCAGTCATCACCGGTTCAAATCCGTTGTAGAGGCCTTTGATATAATTAACGCCCTCCTTACCATGTATCCTGAGGTATGCCTCGGCAAAATGTCCAAACAACCATGGCCAGACCGTCCCCTGGTGATAAGCCCGGTCACGTTCGGCCTGGCTCCCGAAGTATATTCCTTTATAATGAATATTCTTGGGAGATAAGGTCCTGATCCCGCGGGCTGTGAGCAATTCTCCCTGAACCACATCGATAACTCCCATGCAAATCTCTTCTCCAATGGCCTTGTAGGGCAGTGATGCTGCAATGATCTGGTTCGGGCGCACCGACCAGTCGGCGCCTTCACCATCAACATAATCGGCCAGATAACCACGCTCCTTATCCCAGAAAGTACTTATGAAAGAAGCCGGGATCATCTCAGCTACGGGTTTCCATTTCTTAATAAACTTTTTGTCACCTGCTGCTTCAGCCAGCTCCATGCTAAACCTGATGGCATTGTACCAGAGTGCATTGATCTCTACCGCTAATCCTATACGCGGGGTTACAGGCTTGCCATCGACCACAGCATCCATCCAGGTAAGGGCATGGCCCTGTTCACCTGCCCATATCAACCCGCTGTCCTGCATATGGATATCAAAATCGGTTCCCTTCCGATAGCCATCGAGGATCATCTTCATTTTCCGGCCATATGTGTTCCAGATCGTTTTCTTTTCTCCCGTATATTCAGCATATTGCTGTAATGTCCAGAAGAACCAGAGAGGTGCATCGACGGAATTATATGCTGAGTCACTGCCTTCACCGATATTTGGAAATAACGGGCCTTTCAGGTCGTCAACCATAGCGTCGATCACGGCCTTGCAGGTTTTGGGATCGTCATTGGCCAGGGTCAGCCCGGGCAAAGCAATGAAGGTATCCCTCCCCCATCTGCCAAACCAGGGGAAACCGGCAACAACCCATGTCTTATTATCACGCTTGATGATGAATTGCTGAGCAGAATTCCTGAGGCAATTCTCAAAATTATCACGTGGGGTGCGCTTCTTTACTTCCGCAGTGAAAGCCCTCTTAATGGCGGCAGGGGTCACTTCTGCTGTGCCTGCGCAAAATACGATGCTTTCACCCTTCTTAATATCAACTTCAAAAAAGCCCGGCACGAAGAGGTCTTCCTGAAAATCATAACCACGCTCCATCTCCTCATGGTATTCAATATTATAATACCACTCAGGATTATGTATGTATTCTACCTTTTTGGAGAATTGCATGAATAGCGGAGTGTACCCGTTATATAGACGCATACTGATGCCATTGGGTATCTTGCGGTGTTTATCATTGATGCCGAAATTCGCTTTCGACAGCCTGTGTATATTCCTGAATGCCAGGAAAGGGTTGAAGCGTAGCTTCGTGGAGGAATTCGCATCCTCAAGGGTATACCTGATCATGACCCTGTCGTGCGACTCGGCGAAAATTATTTCCTTGCGGAGCAACACACCCCCTACGCGGTAAAGGGCATTGGGAATGGGCTCCGTATTGAAGTCCCTGATATACTTATGCCCTCCCGGGTTGTAAACACCACCCGGATATTTATGGATACCGAGATTAAAGCTTGCATCATTCTGGACAACCACCTCGTCCATATTCGACAGCAGGACGTGGTTCTCATTGTCAATCCCCGGCTGGGGAGTCACAAGCAAGCCATGATACTTCCTTGTGTTGCAACCGATAATGGTACGGCAGGCATAAGCACCTGCACGGTTTGAACGGATCAATTCCCTCTTGAGGGAATACCCAAGGTTAATTAACTGATTTTTATCAAATTCGATGTAACTCATTTCTAAAACAATTGCCTGATTTCTACGTGATCAACTGACTGCAAAATTAGGCTTTTTTTACCTGGTATAAATTAATATTAAGCATAATTAACATAAATTTAATAAATTGGTACTCACTAAAGTAAGATTTATCATTACAGGCAAAATTATTTATAACCACAGAAAATGAAGAAAAGAATTCTGTCTCTCTCAATCATCGTTTTTGCGATCCTTTTGCATACCTCGGCACAATCCACGGAAAAAAAGCCAATTTCCCACAAGGATTATAATCACTGGAAGGCACTCTCGAACAGCCAGATAAGTAAAAGTGGCAATTTTGTCATTTATGGGATATATCCCCAGGAAGGGAATGGCCACCTCTGGATGTATGATGTTGCTAATGATGCATACAACAGCTTTGACAGAGGCCGGGAGGCGGTGTTATCCCCCACAGAGGACTTCCTTGCATTCAAGATCACGGCGCAATGGGATACAGTCAGGAAAGCAGAACTTGATGGCAAGAAAGATGACGAAATGCCAAAAGACTCACTCGGTATTTACCTGATCGGTGCCGACAGCCTTTTCAAGATTGCAAACATGAAGTCATTTAAGGTACCGGAGGAAGGAAACTCCTGGTTAGCATGGTTACTGGAAAAGGAAGAAATTGCTGAAGATACAACCACCGCTGACACTTCTGCAACAGCGGAAAAAGAAAAAGCTGACAAGAAAGAGAAGAAACAGGAAGGAAAAACCATGGTGGCGTACCATCCCGGCACGGAAGAACAGGCTGCATATGATCATGTTACCGAATACAGTTTTTCAAAAAACGGGAACTTGCTGGCATTTATAACTACGAGGAAAGACAGCATCGACTCCGTTTTTGTCCATTATATGGTTTATCCCGGCATACAGTCGCAGCTGATCTATGCAGGGCCGGGATATGCAAAGAAACTTGTTGCCGATGAGCAGGGCCGGCAAATGGCCTGGCTGTTTTCTGCCGATACAGGCAAGGTAAAAATATATGATCTCAAGCTGTGGGAGCTGAACAAGAATAAACAGAAGATCGCTGTCGACACCAATGCATCAGCCATACCTGAGGGATACTGCGTATCGGAGAACGGCAAGATCTACTTCTCGGAAAACGGCAAAAGGCTTTTCTTCGGCACTGCAACAATACCGGAAGAAGAACCCGAGGATACCCTCATCAAGAATGAAAAGGTAAGCGTTGATATCTGGAACTGGAAGGATGACCGCCTCCAGCCACAACAACTCAAGCAACTCAAAGATGATAAAAAAAGGGCATACGAGGCAGTTTATCATATCCCCCTCGGAAGAATGGTGCAACTGGC
>JAGLEK010000535.1 GCA_023145125.1 Bacteroidales bacterium
AGGCCTTTGATCACATTATCAAGTTCCACCACGGGGTTCACCTTCAGGTATCCACCCAGCACGATCATGTTAAAGACCTTGGTTAAGCCCATGCTGGCTGCCTCATCAGCGGCATCGATGCGAAAGATACTGATATCCTTTCTTTCGGGGTGATGGCTGATGCCATTTCCATCATAAATGAGCATGCCACCTGGTTTTACAGATTTCTCAAATTTATCCATCGACTGCTGGTTGAGGATGATGGCAGTATCATATTCCGTGAGTATGGGTGAGCTGATGCGTTCATCGCTGAGGATCACAGTCACATTTGCCGTGCCGCCACGCATTTCAGGTCCATATGAGGGCATCCAGCTTACTTCCTGGTCCTGCATGATGCCTGAATAAGCAAGGATCTTACCCATGGAGAGTACACCCTGTCCGCCAAAACCTGCTATAATGATTTCTTCTGTCATGAGATTCAGTTTTACTTATTTACGATTTCACCATCCACCTTGATATCGCCGAGTGGAAAGTAGGGGAACATATTTTCTTCCATCCACTTATTGGAATGTACGGGTGTCATTTTCCATCCGGAATTACAGTTGGAGACGATCTCGACAAAGTTCAGGCCTTCCTTGTACTTCAGCTGGTTTTCAAAAGCCTTTCTGATGGCTCGTTTTGCTTTTCTGACGTTGCCGGGTGTGTGCACTGCTTGCCTTGTCACAGACCTGACGCCGGGCAATTCGGCCACCAGTTCGGTAATTTTCAGCGGGTTTCCCATAATATGCACATCACGGCCAAAAGGCGATGTGGAAGATTTCATCCCTGGCAGTGTGGTGGGGGCCATTTGCCCGCCGGTCATACCATAAATACCATTATTCACGAAGATGATCACAATATTCTCACCCCGGTTGCAGGCATGGATGGTTTCTGCTGTTCCGATTGCGGCAAGGTCACCATCACCCTGGTAGGTAAATACAACCTTATGGGGCCAGCAACGCTTGATGCCGGTTGCAAGTGCAGGGGCACGCCCATGTGCTGCCTGCTGCATGTCAATGTTCATAAACTCATAGGCAAGGACTGAACATCCTACCGGGGCAATCCCAATAGCGTCCTGTCCAACGCCCAGTTCCTCAAGGACTTCCATTGTAATGCGGTGTGCGGTACCATGGCCGCAGCCCGGACAATAACTGAGGATGTTATCGGTCATAAGAGGGGTCTTTTTATAGACCAGGTTCTCTACGTTGATTATATCTGACAAAACTTCTTCTTTCATGCTTTAGCCTCCTATAATTTTATCTTCAAGTGCCTGAAGTGCTTCAGCCGGTGAATGGATGATGCCACCCATGCGGCCAAAATGTTCTACTTTAATATCGCATCCCACCGAGAGGCGGATGTCTTCTACCATCTGTCCGGCACTTAATTCCAGCGACAGTATGCCTTTCACCTGTTTTGCGAGCCTCTGAATGGCTTCGGCGGGGAAAGGATATAGTGTGATCGGCCTCAGCAGGCCTGCCTTGATGCCTTTCTCACGTCCGAGCTTGATGGCTTTCTGTGCGATACGTGCACTGGAGCCATAAGCTACAAAGAGGTAATCGGCATCATCGCACATGTACTCTTCAAATTCTATCTCATTCTCATGTATCTCTTTGTATTTCTTCTGCAGATGGATATTATGCTGTTCCTGCCTGCCGGAATCCAGATCGAGTGAAGTAATGATATTCCGCTCGCGGCTGCCGGGCTTACCTGTGGTGGCCCATGGCCATTTTTCAGTGATCTCTTCATCGGTCCACCTGGGAGTATGTTCAGGCATGATCACTTTTTCCATCATCTGCCCGATCAG
>JAGLEK010000536.1 GCA_023145125.1 Bacteroidales bacterium
TATCGGATATCGAGTATCGGATATCTTTATAGCTTCCTAACTTTTTCCCAAATTTCAGGTAACTTTTTAATGAGCGCCATCTGCTGCCATGCCTTGCGAACTTCAATGGCAGGAACTCCATAGTATACTTTTCCGCCTTCCAGCGATTTGGTGGTGCCGGCAGTAGCCAGCATTACGGCTCCTTCACCAATGACGAGGTCCTTGTCGATAAGTACACTCGCCCAGAGGATCACATTGTCTTCTATCCTGGTAACACCGGCGATAGCGGAAAATGCACCTATAAGGCAATAACGGCCGATCTGAGTATCGTGGCCTACCTGAACGTGATTATCAAATTTAGTATAATCCCCAACATATGTATCTCCGGTTACGCCTTTGTCAATTGTGGTATTTGCTCCAATCTCAACATGGTTTCCCAGGATCACACGCCCGACAGACTTAAACTTCAATGTTTCACCTTTTCTTTTCTGGAAATAGAATCCATCGGCACCGATCACACTGCCTGAATGCAGGATCACATTGTCGCCCAGAATGCAGTGGCCATATACGGATGCATTGGGGTGGATGAGACAATTCTTTCCGATCTTTACATGCTCCCCGATAAAGGCACCGGGCTGTATCACCGTGCCTTCACCTATCTCGGCAGTGGCACTTACCATTTCATTTGCCGGTACAAAAGGGCGGAAATGATCGCTCAGCTTATTAAAATCGACAAAAGGGTCGTCGGAGATGATCAGCCCTTTCCCATCAGGGCATTCAACATCTTTATTGATAAGTATCGTGGTGGCATCGGAATTCAGTGCCATATCATAATACTTCGGATGATCTACAAATGTGAGATCGCCTTTCTCCACCATGTGGATCTCATTCATGCCACTTACGATATGCGAGGGATCACCAATATACTTCGCATTCAGAAAGTCGCTAATCTGTTTCAGGCTTTGTGGTTCGGAAAATTTCATGATCTGCGTTTTTCTCCCTTGGTTCCGGCTGTTTTGTTATGCTTTCACTCGCTCGGAATATTCACCTGAACGTGTATCTACTTTGATCAGGTCACCTTCGCTGATGAAGAGAGGTACTTTTACGTTAGCGCCTGTTTCAACGGTAGCATCTTTCATAACGTTGGTGGCAGTATTTCCCCTTTCGCCCGGTTCGGTATAAGTAATTTCCAGCGTAACATAGGCCGGAAGGTCACAGGCCAGGTATGATTCTGATTCGGTATGGTAAGTGATCCCCACTTCCTGCCCTTCCTTCAGGTATTCGGGAGCAGAGATAAGCTCTTTTTCAAGAAAGATCTGATCAAAGGTCTCCTGGTTCATAAAATGGTAGGATTCTCCATCGTTATAGAGATACTGATATGCACGCCTTTCCACCCTCTGCACATTAATTTTAGATCCGGCGATGAATGTATTGGGAAGAACCTTGCCAGTTTTGACATTCTTTAGCTTTGTCCTTACAAAAGCCGCACCCTTACCGGGGTTGACATGCTGAAACTCTACAATGGTAAACAAATCACCATTGAATTCTATAACCAATCCATTTCTGAAATCTGACGTTGTTGCCATGCTCTTAAATTGTATTTATTTAGTCTTGCTTCTGGAATTTACTGTATCCACGCATGATACCACGCGTTGACTTATTTATAAAGGTAAGTATCTCGTCTCTTTCAGGTGTGGCAGGCACATCTGCCTCAATAATATTGACAGCCTGAGAAACATTCAAACCCCTAAGGTAAATCATCCTGTATATCTCCTGTACGTCCCTGATCTGATCATTGTTATACCCTCTCCTTCTCAGCCCAATGGAATTTACCCCAACATAAGATATGGGCTCCCTGGCACCTTTTGTAAACGGGGGTACATCTTTTCTGACCAGAGCGCCACCTGAGATCATGCAATGTTTTCCTATCTGAACAAATTGGTGCACTGCAACGAGTCCGCCAACAATGGCGAAATCATCAATCTCGATATGGCCTGCAAGTGTCGCAGCATTAGCAAGGATCACATTATTGCCGAGGATACAGTCATGGGCAACATGCACATATGCCATGAGCAGGCAATTGTCACCCACAACGGTTTCATAATTGGCTTTGGTACCACGATTGATGGTCACAAACTCCCTGATGGTAGTATTATTCCCGATCTTAACAATGGTTTCCTCTCCGTCGAATTTAAGGTCCTGGGGGATGGCCGCTATCACGGCACCGGGAAAGATGCGGCAATTTTTGCCGATGCGCGCACCTTCCATAATGGTCACATGTGAGCCAATCCAGGTACCCTCCTCCACTATTACATTCTTTTCTATGTTTACGAAGGGTTCTATAACTACATTCTTGGCTATTTTAGCCTGCGGATGTACGTATGCTAAAGGTTGATTCATCAGCTTGAGTTATTCGTTGGTATCTTCTTTTTTTGTTATCGATGCCATCATCTTGGCTTCCATCACTACTTTTCCATTGACATAGGCTTTGCCATGCATGATGGCTATTCCCCGGTTTACCGGTTTCATGAGTTTATTATAGAAGACAATGGTATCTCCGGGCCTGACCATTTTTCTGAATCTGACTTCTTCAATTTTCAGGAAAAGTGTATTATAATTCTCCGGATCAGGAACAGAATGCAGAATCAGCACACCGCCTGTCTGGGCCATTGCCTCAACCTGGATCACTCCCGGCATAACAGGGTTACCCGGAAAATGCCCTTCAAAAAATGACTCATTCATGGTTACATTCTTTATCCCGACAATATCGTCATCTCCCACTTCCATGATCTTGTCAATGAAAAGAAATGGCGGACGATGTGGCAGGATTCGTTGGATATCCATAATATCATATAGAGGTTCCTTGGTCAGGTCAATCGAAAATGATGCGTTCATCTTTTTTGCGTTCTTTGAAATATGTTCTTTAATAAGTTTTCCTAATTCAACATTGGCAGAATGCCCGGGCCTGCGGGCAATTATGTGTGCCTTGATAGGTTTGCCAAGCAATGCAATATCGCCCACAACATCTAACAATTTATGACGGGCAGGTTCATTGCGGTGGTGCAATTCAAGATTGCTGAGGATGCCTTCCTGCATCACATCCACCCGTGGCTTTTTAAAAAGGTCGGCAAGCCTGTCGAGCTCCTCCTGTGAAACAACCCTGTTAACAAATACAATGGCATTGCTCAGGTCACCACCTTTGATCAGGTCATTGTTCAGCAAGTATTCCAGTTCATGTAAAAATACAAAGGTCCTGGAGTCTGAGATCTCCTCCCTGAAATCCTTCATATCTTCAAGTACCGCGTATTGTGTAGGGAGCACACGGGTTTCAAAGTTGATCATTACCGATACTTTGAACTTATCGGAAGGTATTGCTATCATCTCAACCTTATTCTTCTCGTCACGGTAGATGATATTGGAATCCAGCTCTATGTATTCACGCTTTGCATCCTGTTCGACACAGCCGGCCTCTACCAGGGCCTCGATAAAAAATTTCGAGCTGCCATCCATGATGGGAGGCTCACTCTGCGTGAGGTCGATCATCAGGTTATCGATGCCCAGTCCGACAACAGCGGCTAATACATGCTCGCAGGTATTGATGCTTGCGCCATTGTGTTCCAATGAAGTCCCTCTCGAAGTATCAACCACATACTGTACATCAGCATCAACTACAGGCTGGCCATCAAGGTCAACCCTTCTGAATTTCAATCCATGTCCCGCCGGGGCGGGATTAAAAGTAACAGTAACCTTATTTCCTGTGTGGAGTCCGGTCCCTTTAACAGAGATTGCCTGCTTTATGGTTTTTTGTTTCTCGATCATAGAGAAATAGAGGGTATTTCAGAATTTCCGCAAAAGTAATAAAATTTGCAATAATTGGCAGGAATAAAATGGCCCCCGCTCGCACGGGCGGGATAAAATGGCTCAGGCATCGTTGCCGGGGTCATCAATTTTTTGCTCCAGCTTATCAAGCCTTTCTACAATCTTGTCCAGATTCTTGAAATGTATGTAGGACCTCATGTACTGCCTCAGATTGAATGAGGGCGCCCCCATGATGATCTCACCATCCTTTACATCAGAGGGTACGCCTGCCTTGGCCTGGATCTTAACATTATCACCGATCCTGATATGCCCTGCGAAGCCTACCTGCCCTCCTATCATACAGTTCCTGCCGATCTTTGTTGAACCGGAAATGCCCGTTAGTGCAGCTATCACAGTATTTTCACCGATCTCCACATTATGTGCCACCTGGATCAGGTTGTCAAGCTTTACCCCACGCCTGATAATCGTTGAACCGATGGTAGCCCTGTCGATGGTGGTATTCGATCCGATCTCCACGTC
>JAGLEK010000537.1 GCA_023145125.1 Bacteroidales bacterium
ACACCCAGGCTTGCTATCGATGCAGCATAGCGTACGTTGGACCCCAACCTGATCAACACAAATATGGCCATAAATTCGAGGCCATGATGACCGGGAATATTCAATGGTATCCGTAACCTGTAATGCAGAAACATGGCAAATGCCCCTGCCATCATCAGCAAAAACATCTCCAGGACCAGGGCAGTGCTCCTGCTAAGAGATTGTACGGATGAGTTCTTTTGCGGTAAGCTTCCATTCATATTCATCTTGTTTTTCGGATTTTTCAGTTATTAAAACAGCTTTATGGTCTTTCAGTATCGGGCGTACCCAATCATTAATGTAAATTTTATCATCCTGTTCAGGGCTTGCACCCTGAAGGCATGATATTGCATCAAGCTCCAGCACATTCATTATTTCCCTTGCAGTAAAAATGCCGGCTTCTATGTCTCTTAGTTCTTTCCGGCCTTTGCGCCAGATAAATCTGCCATCATTGCCTGTTGCATGCAGCCCTATTGCCGCCATGGCCCCGATAATGCCTTCATGGTTTCCGGTAAAGCCTTGCAGGTAAATGCCTGATCGGTTTGCGATGTCATAAGCGCCCGGCATATGCAAAACCTCATATTTGGCCCTCATGCCCCAATCCATTATCTCTTCTGTGATCTCATCATAGGCTGCGATGCACAAGCCGGCATCAGAGCCGGGGGCACTGTACCTGACCAGGTAATCTTCACATATTTTACCTGTCTCTTTTATGTTGTCGGTTAGCATGTTGATGCAGGCAGAGCTATTCTGGGAAGTATACCTGATGGCAGAGTTTACGAAAAGCTGGTGTCTTGTGATCCCGTTCACTTTAGCATGGCCCGATGCCTCGAGTGCATGGGCCAGCTGCCTGGCATGAAACCCGGTGCCGCGGCTTTCGGCATTATCGGTGTCATCGATGCCGATCAGCAAATTTATATGGCCATTTATATCCATCAGGCATGCTTGGTAATTAATTCTCCATCTTCTTTTTCAACTCCAGGTATGCTTCTTCCACAGCATCATCCAGCTTTTCCTGGAGTGCGGCATAAGCTTCCAGAAGTTTTTTGGCCGCCGGTGTTAGCTCTGAATGTCCGCCTTTCTTCCCACCACGGGTCTTTTCTGTCAGGTCATAACCCAGCATGGACTCTGCCTGCTTCAGGTCGCCCCATGCTTTGCGATAGCTGATATCTGCAGCTTCGGCGGCAGCCTTCAATGAGCCTTTGTCCCTGATACCGTTCAGTAAAGTATACACCTCCTCTGATATAATACCATCCCCGCTCATGGATGATAGCCATAGCTTATAATTCAAGAAAACGTTAAAACGGTTTGATTTTCCTCTTTTGCCCATGTGCTTATTGATCTTCGTGCCGTTATGCAAAGATAAACATATCGGTAGGCAAATATATAAAAAAGGCGTTTATTTATGGTTGAGAAGTTTGAAAAAGCTTATTTTGCTATTCCTGATGTGGTTTTATCACCTCGATCAGCTCCGGCAGATCCATGCCGAGGTCTTTAAGATGGGAGATCTTTGGCACACCATTATTGGTCCATCCCCTGCGGAGGTATACGGCATCAAGCAATTTTTCATACTGATCTTCCCTGTACTCTCGCATAATGGCCTTTTTCTCATCAGTAGTTTTTCCTTCAGGATCAATGCCAAGAAGATCTTTCAGCTGATTGTCGTAGCGTTCAGCCCTTGATTCATATTCCTCGTTGGTTACCGGCCCTGCTGCGCGATATGGTTGTGCATCGTGTGCTCTCTGTCCATAACCTCTTCTCAGGTTAAATATGCGCTGGAAGTTATATACCCTTTCCGACATACGGATCATCTCTTCTTTGCTGAAGGGTTTATCTGTAACAGCACTGTAGATGGTTACATAATTATCGACATGCTCGGGTACCTTGGCGGGTTCATCTGTTTCGGCATTGTTGGAAGGCTCCACATCATTCCATGGAAGCTTGCAAAGGCCAACCAGTCCGAACCAGGTACGGAACATCGGGAAATAATGAAGTGCTTCTGCCTTATCTTCAAATGTAGGGATCTGGTTGTTTACCATATCCATGAATATGAGCCATGCTTCGTCATGCTGTGGCCCTTTGTTGGTCATGGCGAATCCGCCCTGCTGGGCCAGGGATTCCTTACTGACATATTCTGAATATTCGAGGCCTTTGTTTTCCATTCCAATATCTTGCAGGAAGCCGGCATCGCCCCAGCCTTTTTCACTGAAGATCTTTTTCATCTTGCGTACGCCAAGCCCGGCAACCAGGCCAAAGCCTTCGCCGCGTGCCAGCTGGTGTATCAGGTCCATGGCTGAGTCGGCATTGCCGAAGTTCATCTTGAGGCCACCGGTGCGCTCCTCATTGAGAATGCCGTTTTCATAGCATTCCATGATAAAGGCCAGGAGGGTACCCCAGGTTATGGTGCAAATGCCATAGGTATCGCAGTAAAAGTTTGATTCGATAACATAGTCGGGGTTGAAGATGCCACAATTAGCCCCGAGGCCACCGGCATTTTCATATTCAGGCCCGTCGACGATCACTTTCTGTCCGGCATAAGGGCCGGT
The DNA here is from genome assembly GCA_023145125.1 of Bacteroidales bacterium. GTDB lineage: Bacteria > Bacteroidota > Bacteroidia > Bacteroidales > B18-G4 > B18-G4. The sequence goes on from JAGLEK010000537.1 coordinate 2,565, forward strand.
CCTCACCAGATAGTCATCAACACCCTTGGCGCAGGCCATGTTACAACCGATCCAGCAACCGTCAGGAATACCCTGCGTAAAGCGTGCTTTCCATACGTCACCATGGATAGCATCGGCTTCGGGATGGCTTCCAAATTTGTAATTATGAACGGGCAGGAGGTCGTAATCATTCATGATATTCACGAGGTGGGCTGTGCCTTTGGTCCGCATTTCAGCCTGGTCATCATCCAGCTCACGCATTTCTTTGTTAAAGGTCTTACCACGCTCCATGATGGCCTGCAGGTCTTTCACATCGTTCAGATTCCCTTTCACGCCGGGAATACGGCAAACAATCGCCTTGATCTTTTTGTCGCGGAATACTGTTCCGATACCTCCGCGGCCGGCTTGTTTCAGCCTGACTTTCTTCCTTTTGGGATCATAGAAGCTGAAATTGAGCATGCCTATTAGCGAGTGCCCTGCAGCAACGCCCGTGGATATCACGGCAATGTTTTTCTTGTCTTTGTCATCAACGGCATACATCTCAGTGAGGACTTCAACCAGCTCATGGCTGTCCATGGGTTCCAATGGCGCCTCAAAGATCTCGATGCTATGGTCAACACCATCGATATAGATCATAATATCTTTTTCGGCTTTGCCCTGCAGCTCGATGGCATCAAATCCTGAAAACTTCAGGAAAGGGCCAAAGAAACCACCAACATTACTGTCGATGGGAATGTCGGTCTGCGGGGAGATGGAAACACAGATGGATTTTCCTGCTCCTGAATACTGGGTGATCCCGCCGATGGGGCCGGAGGAGATGTTGATCTCGTTTTCCGGGTCGTTCCATTTTGTGTCGGGTTTCGTTCCGTCCCATAAAAGCCTGAGGCCATA
>JAGLEK010000538.1 GCA_023145125.1 Bacteroidales bacterium
CGGTAATGTCAAGCATGTCAGATCTTTCAATATATTCAACCTGGTTGGTTGCAACAGGCATACTTCTGTTCGCATTTCTTATTTATGCAGCGGTGATCTCATTGCTTGAGAGGGAGAAGCGGGCAGCGGTGCGTGCCCTTCTGCTATTGCCTGTTATCATTCTTTTTATCGCGCCTGTACTTTTTGTGGAGTATTATGGTGAATGGCCGGTGATGGGGATGCTTTTTCTGTCTTGGTTTCTGATCATTCTGCTCATATTTCCTACGCGTTTTTTTGAACGCAAAATGGCCCGCTATGATCCTGTAGGGCAGATCAATGAAAAGAACGTGATGTTTTCCAGGAATTTGCTGGAACCCGGTACTGAGCGATACAAGGAATATTATAAGGAATTTCCTGAACATGAGGCACCTGACGATCATTTCAGGTTAAAACCCGGATTGTTGAATGAACATGCTGCTTTCTATGATCCCTTTGCCTTCAATACCGCGAGTGCTATTTTAAATTCGGTAAAAGCCTTTCATCCCATCGTCGATGGAGATCCTGCTCAGAAGATTTCAGATATTAAGCCCGGAAAAATTGCTTCCTATGTCCGAAAATGGATGCTGAGGGAAGGGGCTGTTTCTGTCGGCTTCACCGAAACGCATGATTACCACTGGTACAGTGTTATTGGCAGGGGTGATGACTTTGGCAAGAGGGCGCAATTGCCCCACAGTCACGCGATTGCTTTCACTGTTGAAATGAATAAGGAACTCGTGGATACGGCACCTCATGCTCCTACGGTTATAGAATCGGCGCATCAGTATATGAGGGCTGCCGTGATTGCAACCGAGGTGGCCATGATATTAAGGAAGCTTGGCTACCATGCAAGGGCACATATCGACGGTAACTACCGGGTGGTCTGCCCGCTGGTTGCAAGGGATGCCGGCCTTGGGGAAATTGGCAGGATGGGCATTCTTATGACCCCCTCTCTCGGGCCAAGGGTAAGGCTAGCAGTGGTAACTACTGATATGCCTTTGCCAAAGAGTTCTAAGCCTGACTATTCACATATGATCAAATTCTGCAGGATCTGTAAAAAATGTGCTGACGTATGCCCGTCAAGGGCTATTTCCTTTGATGACCGCAAAGCGATAAATGGTGTTAAGCGCTGGCAGATCGACCAGGAAGAATGCTTTACCTACTGGTGTATTGCAGGCACTGATTGTGGCAAGTGCATGAGCGATTGCCCTTATTCCCATCCCAATAATCTGTTTCATAATGTGATCCGTACTTTCATAAAGAATTCCATCATCTTCAGGCATTTTGCAGTTAAGATGGATGATTTCTTCTATGGGCGCAAACCAAAATCGGCTCCTGTTCCCGGGTGGATGAAGCCGGGGTGATGCTGGTTGCTGGTTGCTTCGTGCACCGAAGCTTTAGCG
>JAGLEK010000539.1 GCA_023145125.1 Bacteroidales bacterium
ACAGTTGTCTCCATTATCCTTTTTTCGGTGGCAGTGGCTTTACTTATAGCCAACCTTGCCGGCATACCCCAGTCGACAAGCCAGGCAACAGTGCTGGCTGTTGTAGCTCCGGCAATTTATTTCAATGACCTGAACAGCCATAAACTATTGTTTGAGATCATACCAACCTGGTTTATCCTGCCGGTGATATCCTTTATTATCAGCTACTTACTCGGAAAATATATTTATCAGCCCATGCGAAGGAAAGGCTATACCATGAGCAGGGCAAAGAATGTTAACCTGAAACCGGTCTGGGATACGGTTATCGTTATAATGTCATTGTATGTGGCTTTTACAATAGGGGCCAACAATGTGGCGAATGCTTCCGGTCCGATTGCTTCAATGACAGCAAATGAGCTTAATATCTCTATCGACGAGAACTTTATCCTCATTATGATCCTCGCAACTTTGATCGTAGCGCCGAGTTTCGGCATCGGGAGCTCTATTTTTGGCCACAAGATTGTCAAGAATACAGGAAAGGAGATCGTGCTGTTTGGTAAATTTGAAGCAGTGCTGATCGCTTTTGTTTCTGCAAGCCTGTTGCTGCTTGCATCCCTAACCAAGGGTATCCCAACCTCGCTGGTTCAGCTTAATGTAGCTGCAATCATTGGGATTGGCGTGGCAAAGCTTGGGGCAAGGAATATTTTCAAAAAGACCCAGGTCAGGCGTTTTTTCCTGATGTGGGTGGTCGCCCCCATCATATCTTTCAGCCTTTCATTGCTGCTCATATGGTTGGCTGATCAAAATGGCCTTTTATAGCAAAAAAGCCTGGGCTTGATTATTAACATGCGGCGATTGGCAAATAACGACCTCTGATTTCTGATTTCTGCTATCTGATTTCTGATATCAATTTTTTATCCCTATTTTTGACATCATTACCTGCGGGAGGGTGATGAAGAACATGTTTTAAACCAATATCTTTTTAATTATGCCGATCAACGAGGATAAATCTTCCAAAAAATATAAACTTAAAAGTCTGAGAACCTTCGCCCTGGACAGGGTGATGAACCACCAGAGAAGGTATCGCAAGGTGTTTGATCGCTATGAGCTGAGCTACCTGAGCGTGGCTTTGGAATTTTACAACAAACTTTATGATGAGAAAGAATGGGATGTAAAGATCACATATAAAGCTTTCCGTCTGGATGGGGATGAAAAAGTCAAGGAGCTATGCAGCGAGGAGCGTGAATTAACAATTGGCAAAGACATGAACCTGATCACGCATGATTGCTCATGGGGGAATGACGAATACGGAAAGTATTGGGATAAAGGTGATTACATCTGGGAGGTTTATATCGATGGGGATGAGGCCGGAACCGTAAAATTCTATGTGGAAGATGCAGGCCGCGTTACCATAAAAGAGAACCCTTATTTTGAGGTGGCTTCCCTGAAAACCTATGAGGCACCTGCAGGTGACCTGCCCGAGGATGAAAGGGTATACCTGAAGGAGTTTGGCAAAGTGGAGACCCGCTATATCATGACGGAGCTTAAATTCACCAACAAGCTTCCTGATGAATGGCTGTGTGAGCTTTTCTTTAACTATTATGACGATACCGGAATTCTTGCAGGGGTTGCCGATAGTTTTGGTTATGTAGTTCCGGATCTGGGCTCGGGCAAACTCAATAATTTCTCAGTAGGGTGGGGGAATGCTGATGGAGATTCATGGATACACGACAACTACCGCGTTGAAGTTGTTTTCATGGACCAGGTAGTGGCGATGATCCCGTTCAAGGTTGGGGATAAGCATCTTGAAAGAATGAGCGATTATGAAGCCCTCCTCAATGAAGAAGTTTCGGAGTTCTACGGACAGAC
>JAGLEK010000054.1 GCA_023145125.1 Bacteroidales bacterium
CAGACTGGTTCCGGTGATAAGGGGAGGTGTCAATGTTGAATCAGTTCTTAATACGGCCGGAGCCATTCTTCCCATTCCGGGAGGATTAATGAGCGTTGTGCTTGCAATTTTACTGCGCAATGCCCTGACATCATTTGTGAATACTTTATAAACTAATTAACAGTATTAAAATCGACTGCAAGATTAATACTGCCCATATAGAGCCCCCGGTTACTTGAGTAACCTATTATTAAATCGTATTTATTAACCTAAAGGAAAAGAAATGAAAACAAAAAGGAAGAAAATCAAAAACATGATGTCTGCATATTTTTTAGCAGGCATACTCTGCTTATCTTTTGCTTTCCTGTCGTGTACAGGACAGAAAACGGATGTGGCACAGCAGGCTTATGATCTGAGAATTTCCGGGCATGTAGATTCTGCCATTACCGTATTAAATGTTGCTTTGGAATCAGATCCCGGGAATGCTGAAGCATGGTACGAGCTTGCCCGTGCCAAGCATCATGCATTGCTGGCTGGTCAGAAATATGAGATAAGTGAGATTGTTGCCAATGCCTCTGAAGCTTCAGTGTTGAAGCCGGGAAATGTTGCTTATGGATATTACGAAGGGTCCATAAAATTTCTGGATGTCTATATGGATCTTATGAGAGGTAATGAGGATGTCAAAGAAAAGATGTTTGCATCCAACAAAGCTTTTGAGAGAGTGTTGGAAACTGATGCCTGTTATGTCCCAGCATTGATCACCCTGATTGAGATTAATGCAATGCTGCCGGAGGAGATGGGAGGTGACTACACGAAAGCTGAAACTTATGTTACACAGCTGAATGAATGCAGTCCTGTGGATGGACTAAAAGGACAGGTATTTCTCTTGCCCGAAGATGCCAGCCTGTTAGAATTCTGGCAGGCAGCCTATGAGGCCAATCCGGGTGAAGCTACAGTAGCTGAGGAACTGGGTAGGGCCTGGTTAATGGAAGGAGATGTTAAAAATGGAAGGAAATTTATTGAAGAAGCCGTATCCCTTGACCCGGACAAAAGCTCAGCTCTCATTGATCTTGGAAGGGCAGCAGCTATGTTTGCTATGCGGGATCCGGAAAATGCAAAATCTCTGGCCGTTGATGCCCTTGCTGCGATTCAGCAATATCTCGATATGAACCCGGATGCCCCCGGTTCCATAAAGGCTTATGTATACCGGATGATGGCGAGAGCCATTAAAATATCAGGGAATGAAAGTAAGGCTGAAGAATATGGTGCTAAAGCAGAAGAGCTTGATCCTTTCGGTTCAAGGGCTTCCGGTTCACCGTCCGAATATTTATATGTTGCTCCGGGTGTCGTACCCGAAAATACACAATATTTTTCAAGGCCTTTCTGACATAGATACAACTAAGTTTCAGTTAAAATAATAACCCTTAAAACCTAAAAAAATGGAAAAGAAATCGAAAGCACCCTTAGTTTACGGCTATGCAGTCTGCATTGTTGCAGTGATCACTTTCCTGATATCAATTGCAGGAATCATATTTGCCGTGATGGATCTTGGTGATCCATTATATGCCGGTAGGAATTATAATAAAGTCAGCCTGGCATCATTTGAAAACTACAAGATGGACATGCTTAAATCACCTGATGAAAAACAAGCCTGGGTTCCTGATGATGAAACCCTGAAGGCTATGTATGAAGCAGAAAAAGATGATGTGATCAGGAGGGTCAAGCATAATTCTATGCGCAGCTTATATATCAATGGTGTGCTGATCATTATTTGTATTGTATTGTTTTTAACCCATTGGCGCTGGATGCGCAGGGTGGGCAGGAAATACAATACGGCTTGATGTTAATACATCAGAGGCCTTGCTTGCAAGGTCTCTGATTTTTTATTATGAGATATCACCTTTCACAAAGTACATATCCACAGCTCCCTTATTTTTAGCTTCAATCTTACCACGGTGAACACATTCGAATTTCTTCCTTATAAGATTATATGTTGTGCCGGATACATTTACCTCTCCAACCTCTCCGCTTGATTCCATCCGCGATGCAATATTCACCGTATCGCCCCAGATATCATACTGGAATTTCTTGATCCCTACGATTCCGGCTACCACCGGCCCGGTATGCACTCCGATCCTGATCTCAAAAAACGGCTCATTCTTTCTTTCCCTGTTTTCTTTCAGCTTGAGCATAAAATCCCGGATGTCGATAGCTGCCCTGACAACATCTACATGATTTGTTTTATTCGCTACCGGCAACCCGCCTGCACACATATAGGCATCACCGATGGTTTTGATCTTTTCAATATCGTAATTGGAAATAATATTATCAAAGGCTTTGAAGCAATGGTCGATCTCGGCCACTAGCTCGCCGGGGTTTAAAATTTCAGCCATACTGGTGAATCCCTTAAAATCAGTGAAAAGGACAGTGACCATTTCAAAACTCCTGGCTTTGGAAATGCCTTTTGTTTTGAGCTCTTCGGCAGTTTCCTCAGGGAGGATGTTAAGGAGGAGATTGTCCGATTTTTCCTTTTCATCCTGTATGATCACATTTTTCTTTTCCAGCTGATTCCTGGTTTTCCTGACATAGCGATAACGATGCAA
>JAGLEK010000540.1 GCA_023145125.1 Bacteroidales bacterium
CAGCCTACAGCCCTCAGCCTACTTCATAAAACAAACAAGCTCCTTAACTTGTTTAAGGTTATCTTCTTTTTTTTCATTCCGGAGTTTCCTTGCTGAAGGGGTGAAGAAATTATGGTTCTCCAGGAACATGATCTGGAGCTCGTACCATTCCCTGAGCGTAGTACGTCTGATGTTAAGAATATTCCATTCGTAGCGAAGCTGATGGGCTATCATAAAAAAGTCCTCCCTGCCCAGATAGTCGAGGTCCGCATCACAAAGGATCTTTTCCAGGTATGTAGTGGCACTCTGGGGTAATTTGGTGGTGATGATCATATCTGAGATGATATCGATATCTTGCTTCTTATAGCCAAATTCAGGTAAATATTGCCGCACAAAATCAACACCGGCCTCTTCATGGCCGATATATGTAGTGAGCATGCCGGAGTCATGAAAAAGTGCTGCCGTTTCAAGAATGATCCTGTCATGAGTGCTTATTTTCTCCAACTCTGCCAGGTTTCCGGCAGCATTCAGAACATCCAGGGTATGGTCAATGCTGTGGTATGTGAGGTCGGGGGCGAGTTCATCGACCAGCTTTTCGATTATAAAATCTCTGACTTCAGTATATTTCATGGGATGATATTGCTGCTTTTTGTAAAACGTGTTTAAGGATCCGTATGTTATATTATTTGGTTGCTTAGTTGTAACTTTCAATCCCGTCCCAGTCATCAGGGAAACCCAGATCGATGAATTTCTGGCATCGTTGTATGTACTGAAGTGATGCCATATCAAAGGGGTTGATGTCCACAACTTCTTTGAATGCATCTAATGCCTGGGTGAATTCCTTGCTTTTGTATGCTTGTATTGCCTGCGTGAAGAGATCTTTTGTTTTGGCTTTCAATTCTCTTATATCTTCCGGGTCTCCATCAATTATCTCGAAGATATATACAGCTTCTTTCTTGCCCTTTACCTTTACAATGTCCAGGAAACGGTAGTGGTAGCTGGTTGGATCAGAGATCTTTATAAGTGTTTCTTCCGTAATAATAATAGAGGAGCCATATAGCTTTGTCAGCCCTTCAAGCCTGGAGGCGAGGTTTACAGCATCAGAGATCACAGTTCCTTCCATTCGTCCTTCACCCCCAACGATACCAAGCATCAGTGATCCTGTGTGGATGCCGATCCCGCTGTCGATGGGTGCCTGTCCGAACTGGCTGATAATATGGTTGAACTCAATGAGTTTTATCCGCATCTCAATGGCTGCATTGATGGCATCTTCTGTATTATCGGGGAAGAGGGCCATGATGGAATCCCCCATGAACTTATCGATAAAACCGTTGTTATTTCTGATCACCGGCTCCATATAGCCCAGGTAATTATTCAGGAAATTGAAATTCTCCTTAGGTGTCATTTGTTCCGAGATACTTGTGAAGCTGCGTATATCCGAAAACAAGACGGTCATCTCTTTCTGAACCTGGTCGCCAAGCTGAATGTCAGCAATGCTGTCTTTTCCCAGGTATTCAAGAAACTGCTTTGGTACAAAGCGTGCATTGGCCTCATTCATCAGAGAGATGTTCTCGATATAATCTTTAAGGCGTTCGCTCATCACGTTATAGCCTTCGGTCAATTCCCCGATCTCATCATTTGTCCTGACAATGCTGTATGATTCCATTTCCCCCCGGCCTGTGCGTTGCATATTAAGCAACAACTCCCTCACAGGATAAACAATGTCTCTTGTGGTCCATCGAATAAACAAGAGGAGGTAGAAAAAAGAGACGATGATCCCGCTGAAAGTGCCGATCAGCATAATATACGTATCAAACATGTTTATATAGATGATCCCTGTATCGGAATTGATAGAATTATCACCAAAATAGCTCTCGTACTTTCCAATAAGTATTTGTGCCTGCTCTTCGGTTGGTGGTTCCTCCAGGAAGTCATGTACATTGGTAATACTGATCACCATGTAGAATATTACAATGATTACAGGGAAGAAAGTGGTCATTGCGCTGGAGATCCATAGCCTGTTCTTGATCTTGCCAACTTTAAGATTGAATATCCTTTTTCGGAGTTCCTCCGGACTATAAAAGTATTCCAGGTACCTGATATGTACACGGTGCTTTTGCCAGAAATATACAAACAGGATATTTATCAGGGAAGAGACCGTCATGATAAAGAAAAACTGCCGGAAAAAGCGCAGGGTGATCTCGTTGAAGTCGCCATGGAATAGAAGCTGATAGAGCATAAAGCCGGAAGTGATCCCATAGGCGATGAAAAGGATCCCGGCATTGATCAAAGGGGTTTTGAGGATAAATTTCTTGCAGAATTTGAACAGGCCCTCTTTGATTTTCTTATTTCTTCGCTTTTTCCACAGATATAGCTTAAAGGGAAGGTTGAATGCCAGTCCAAGGAAGAAACTTATTAATAGCAGGCGGAACCATAATCCTGTCACATTGCTGAAGTGGCTGGTCATCCGGTCGCTCTCATTCTCCCTGGGTGGCTCCGGTGTGACCACTTCCTCCGGAGGCGTGCTGCTTACAACAAATGTTAAAGAATCCCCTCCAATTGTAAAGGTGGTATCCGGGATAAGATTATTGGCTGAATTACTGTCAGCCTCATCATATACTATCGCAATCGTATCCGCTGAGAAATAGAGGCTGTCGGGCAGATTAAAGCTGTAATCGCCGGTCCGGTATTTCTGCAGGTCAGGTGCATGCTTGATCAGCAGGATGCCGGTAATGGGAGATATCAGGAATAAAAACAACAGCGTGGAGATCGCATATATCCTGAAACCGTAATATGCCGGCACCGGTCTGTATTTTTTCTTTGCCATCCTGCTTAAACTGAATTTGATACGTAAAGGTAGGAAAAAGATTGGACGATTGTCGGTTGTCGATTGGACGATTTTAGATAGGATATTGGATATTCCATTTAAGATTTGTGATTTATTTGAGATATCGGATATCTGCAAATGCCGACAATCGACAATCGACAAT
>JAGLEK010000541.1 GCA_023145125.1 Bacteroidales bacterium
GATTTAACAGTTGAATTGCGTGATGGCAACGATTGCCCGACGTATAAGATTGAATGAAGCCAGGCCAGGCTTGGATATTAAATATCGCGCAACCGGAGTGAAGCGGAGCTCGGCGAAGCTAATCTCCTACATCGTGCAATCTCCTACATCGTGCAATTAAAAAAGGCTGTCTCAATTTATTTTGAGACAGCCCCTGAATAGAATTTCTTTTGGAGATTAGAACGGTGAACATTCCAAAGGTTCGTTTCCACGGCGATACCTGGCAGAACCAACAACCTTTGGCTGGAACAGGGAGATATCATCAAATTCCATGATCAGCGTAATCTCGTGTGTTGGTCCTGTGAAAGAAAACTCAGGATATATCACAAAGTCGTAACTATACATCAGTTTCAGGTTAGCCAGGTCTGAGACTGGTATATTGACCCCACCCATAAATGATAACAGGCTATACGTATCATATTCAAAAGATTCATTCTTATACCAAATCCCCAGGTAAACATGTGTGAAATAAAAATTAGACCCAAATGCAAAATAGCTAAGCTTATTCTGGCTCTGGTAAAAGAATCCCGGATTGATCTTAAAACTTGAAGAACGGCGGTAAAAACCCCTGTTCTGCTCAAAGTCCCAGATAAGGTCGATATGTGCTACCCATTTACGAGGCAATGGGGAAGTTCCTTCATACCATGATTCGTTCGGCCGTGTAAGGTGATGCAGTGCTCCGCCAACAACCCCTGAAACGTTGTTCCCTTTAAACTGGAATAATAGACCTGCTGAAAAATCAGGGTATGTAATTTTATTTGCATTGGGGGCCATAAAAGATGTTGGGTAAATATTTCCATACCTGGGATCCAGTTGATCAGGAAAGATGAGGTTGTCCCAGTTTATCCTTTTTTGCACAAAAGTTGCCTGTATACCCATTTGCATGATCATATAATCTGCGATGGGGACCCTTACAGAGGGCATAATACCGACAATCGTATGGTTTACCAGTCCCTGGGAGGCACTGTGGTTAGCAACAATGATCCCGAGGCCTCCGGCTCCGGGAAGGCCACGCTCAGCAATATCAGCAGAGAAAGAATAAGTCCTGAAACTTGCCGGGACCTTGACCATTTGCCTTCGATATGTAAGCCGTGCCTTTAAGCCTGAAGTTAAGCCCACATATGCCGGGTTGTAATAAGTTGGATTGTTATACCACTGAGAAAAATCAAAATCCTGAGCGGTTATTCCGCATGTCAGCAGAAAGTTAAGGAGAATTAGTAAAGTGAATTTACGCTTCATGTCAGCTCTCAGATTAGTAAGGGTACTTGCCTTAATTAGTATATGATTCTATTCATACGTTATCTTCATCGATAAGTTACAATAATTAAAGATGAAGAAAACTACGGTCAAGTCTGTTTAAGATTGGGTGGTTTTGATAATTTAAGATCGTGATAGTTTTGTTTATTTGAGATTGTGAAATTAAAAAAAAATTCCTTATTTTTATGTATAATCAGAATAAATTATGCCAAAAGGGTTTTATGATTATTATATATTTGCAACGCTATTAAAGATTTTAAACCAAAGTTATGAAAAAGATACCATTAAGCCTAATTATCGGACTGTTTATTTTCACTTTAGTTGCCCAGGAGTCTAAAAAAACCTTTACCCTCGAAAACGTGGTACAGAGAAATGCTTTTCGTGCCCAGGGTGTTTATGGTCTCAATTCCATGGCAAATGGCCGGCATTATTGCTCAAATAAGGAAGGAAATATAATTGTTTACGGATATAAGACAGGTGACCTGGCAGACACTCTCGTAAGGGCAGCAGATCTTATTCCTGAAGGATCTGAGGATCCAATTAATATAAGAAGCTATACGCTCAGCAAGGACGAGAATAAGATCTTGATACCCACAGAAACCGAGAGCATCTACAGATGGTCGTCCAGGTCAAACTTTTATATCTGGGATATAGATAAGCATAAGCTTACTGCCCTGTCAGATAATGGAAAGCAACGGCTTGCTGATTTCTCGCCTGATGGAAGCAAAGTAGCTTTTGTGCGCGAAAACAATATTTTCATCAGGGACCTGGTAAATGGAAAAGAAATCCAGCTTACCACAGATGGAAAAGATCGTTTCATTATCAATGGAACCACCGATTGGGTTTATGAAGAAGAATTTGGCTTCACAAAGGGGTTTTTCTGGGCACCGGACGGGAACAAAATTGCTTTTTACAGATTTGATGAAAGCGAAGTAGTGGAATATGAAATGCAATTATGGGGTGATCTTTATCCCGGTATGCATAAGTACAAGTATCCGAAAGCCGGTGAAGATAATTCACTTGTCAGCATTCATATCTATGATCTGGCCGGCGGGAACATAATTCCTGTAGACATTGGAGAAGAAACAGACCAGTATATACCAAGGATCAAATGGACAGCCAGGCCGGGCGTACTCTCCGTTCAACGCATGAACCGCCTGCAAAATAAACTTGAGATCCTTCTGGCGAATGCAGAAACCGGCGTAAGCCACGTTATTTACACCGAAGAAAACAAATATTATATTGATATAACCGACCATTTGACTTTTATTGATGAGGATCATTTTTTATTCACAAGTGAAAGGGACGGATATAATCACATATACTACTACGATCTCGATGGGAAACTAATAAAACAGCTTACTTCTGGTGAATGGGATGTGATGGGGCTTGAAGGATATGATTCAAAGCGGAAGCAGGCATTATTCATAGCTGCCCACTCCTCCCCTTTGAACCGGGAACTCATGAGTGTCAGCCTGGGAGGAGACATGAAGCTCTTATCATCAGGCGTCGGCACGAACAGTGCCGGCTTCAGCAATAATTTCGACTACCACATAAACACTTTCACCGATGCTAACACGCCCCCGTATATCACCGTAAATAAATATAATGGCAAAGTGGTGCGTGTGCTTGAAGAAAACACAGCCCTGATGGATAAATTAATGGAATATGGCTATCAGAAACGGGATTTTTTTACCATTCCTGTCGGGAATGATATCAGCCTGAATGCCTGGCGAATCCTTCCGGATGGTTTTGATCCTGATAAAAAATACCCGGTACTTATGTATGTTTATGGCGGCCCCGGATCTCAAACAGTACAAAATAGCTGGGGAGGCGGACAACTCTGGTACCAGATGCTTGCACAACATGAGATCATTTGCATTTCTGTCGACAACAGGGGTACAGGTGCCCGTGGTGAGGAATTCAAGAAGATGACATACCTGGAACTCGGGAAATATGAAACCATTGATCAGATTGCATCGGCGAAATACCTTGCAGGCCTCTCCTGGGTTGATGATGAACATATCGGGATCTTTGGTTGGAGTTACGGTGGATTTATGTCCACACTCTGTATGACAAAAGGCGCTGATATTTTTGACATAGGCATTGCTGTTGCTCCCGTCACCAACTGGAAGTATTATGATAATATTTACACAGAGCGTTTTATGCGTACACCACAGGAAAATCCTGAGGGGTATGAAGATAATTCACCAATCAACTTCACGGATCAGCTACAGGGGAAATACCTGCTTGTACACGGTACTGCCGACGATAATGTCCATGTACAGAATACCATTGATCTGATAACAGCCCTTGTGGACTCAGACAAACAGTTTGAAATGCAGCTGTATCCGAATAAGAATCATAGCATTTATGGTGGGAACACACGATACCACCTCTATCGCATGTTAACTGATTTTATTTTCGAAAATCTCAAATAATCTGTAAAGTTTTGATTTTTGATTAATATGCAGTATTTTTGCAGCCGCAATTCAAGTTAAAACATTATCAATAAACGAAAGAGGTATTTTTTATGATTATCATTCCGGTTAAAGAAGGCGAGAATATTGACAAGGCTCTCAAGAAATTCAAACGTAAATTTGAAAAAACAGGTGTCATTAAGGAATTAAGGGAACGCCAGAAGTTCACTAAGCCTTCTATTAAAAACAGGGAAATGAAGCTGAAAGCCATATATATTCAGCAACTCAGACAAGCTGACGAGGGCTAATTCAGCGCTAAGAAGATTTTAGCAGGAAGAAATTTTGATTCAATATTTTTTTTGATTATATTTGAATCAGGATTTCTTCTTTTTTTTTTTGATATCGATGGTGCAGGAAAAATTCATTGAATATATAAGCTTCGAGAAAAGATACTCTCATCACACCATTCAGGCATATACCAAAGATCTTTCACAGTTTTCCAATTTTCTTAACGAGCAGTATGGCATCTCAGACCTTACATCAGCAGAGCACCAGCAGATCCGGTCATGGATAGTTCACCTCATGGAAACCGGTCTTTCGGAGCGTTCTGTGCTAAGAAAGCTGAGCACATTAAAGTCTTATTACAAATACCTTCACCGCAACCAGGTCATCGACCATAATCCGACCTTGATAGTTATCGCTCCAAAAATACCCTCACGTAACCCGGAGTTTGTCGGTGAAGAAAAAATGCAGAACCTCTTTGAACAAATTGACTTCGGAAATGATTATATAGGTGTACGGGATAAGATGATCCTGGAGGTCTTTTACGGCACAGGCATCAGATTGTCGGAATTGATTGATTTACAAACATATGATGTTTCTTTAGAAAATTGCACCATGAAAGTCCTGGGCAAAAGAAATAAAGAACGCATCATACCGTTTACACAAAAGATGGGGAAGCAGTTATCAGCATATCTTGAGATGAAAGAAGATCAGGGATTCAATGCAGAAAGCGCATTATTTGTTACCAATAAAGGCAAAAAGCTCTACCCAAGGCTCGTATACAGGATCGTTAATAAGTATCTGAGCATGGTCACCACGCTTACTAAGAGGAGTCCACATGTGCTCCGCCACACTTTTGCCACTCATATGCTCAATAAGGGTGCCGACCTTAATGCCATCAAGGAATTCCTGGGTCATGCCAACCTTGCTGCCACCCAGGTGTACACGCACAATACCGTTGATAAGCTTAAAAAAATCTACCGGCAGGCCCATCCGAGAGCCTGATGGGTTGTTAAAAATGATATTCAATATACATTATACAATATACATTATACAATATATAATATAGGAGGATAAATTATGAAAGTTAACATTAACTCGGTGCACTTCAAGGCAGACAAAAAACTCATCGGCTTTATTGATCAGAAAGTAGACAAGCTTTCAAACTTTTATGACGGGATCATTGGAGGTGATGTTTCACTAAAACTTTCAAACAAGGCTGACAATGAGAATAAAATTGTGGAGATCCGCTTAATTATCAAGGGTTATGACCTTTTCGCGAAGAAACACAGCCATTCTTTTGAGGAAGCTACCGACCAGGCAATTGATGCTTTAAAAAAGCAATTAACCAAGCATAAGGATAAATCAAGGAAAAAATATTAATTTTTTGCCATATTTTTTCAAAAATACTTTGTTATTTTATATATAATTTATATTTTTGCAGACCTTTTTCACGAAGGGTCTGTTTTTTATTTATTGAAAGTAAAGAAATGCCGATGTAGCTCAGTTGGCCAGAGCAGCTGATTTGTAATCAGCCGGCCGGGGGTTCGAATCCCTCCATCGGCTCATTATTTGGCAGTTACAAGAACTACGGGGAGATTCCAGAGCGGTCAAACGGGGCAGACTGTAAATCTGTTGGCTAAGCCTTCGGAGGTTCGAATCCTCCTCTCCCCACCAGGACCTCACAAAGGAGTTCTTTACAAGGTTAATAGCGGAAGTAGCTCATTTGGTAGAGCGACAGCCTTCCAAGCTGTAGGTGGCCGGTTCGAGCCCGGTCTTCCGCTCAATGCCATTGTAGCTCAGGGGTAGAGCACTTCCTTGGTAAGGAAGAGGTCATGAGTTCAATTCTCATCAATGGCTCAAACATTATTGAATCGTACTTATTAGATTGTACATAATTATTTTTAAATTTTAATTGATATGGCTAAAGAAACATTTGATCGTTCCAAACCACATGTTAACATTGGTACCATTGGTCATGTTGACCATGGAAAAACCACCCTTACTGCTGCAATTACATTGAACTTGCAGGATAAAGGTCTGGCCTCATACAAATCTTTCGACGAGATCGACAATGCTCCGGAAGAAAAGGAAAGAGGTATCACCATTAACACAGCGCACGTTGAGTACGAGACAGAGAACAGGCATTATGCACACGTTGACTGTCCGGGACACGCTGATTACGTTAAGAACATGGTTACCGGTGCTGCACAGATGGACGGAGCTATCCTTGTTGTGGCTGCAACTGACGGCCCGATGCCTCAGACACGTGAGCATATCTTGCTTGCACGTCAGGTTGGTGTACCCAAGATCGTTGTTTTCATGAATAAAGTTGACATGGTTGACGACGATGAACTTCTCGAACTTGTTGAAATGGAAATCAGGGAGCTGCTCGCTTTCTACGAATTTGACGGAGATAACACTCCTATTATTCAGGGTTCAGCACTTGGTGCACTCAACAAAGAAGACAAATGGGTAACTAAGGTAATGGAACTGATGGATGCTTGTGATGAATGGATTCCACTGCCGGATCGTGATATTGATAAACCATTCCTGATGCCTGTTGAGGATGTATTCTCAATTACAGGACGTGGAACAGTTGCTACCGGAAGAATTGAAACCGGTATCATCAACTCAGGCGACCCTGTAGAAATAATTGGTATGGGTGCTGAAAAACTCAAATCAGTAGTTACAGGTGTTGAGATGTTCCGTAAGATCCTCAACCGTGGTGAAGCTGGTGACAATGCCGGTCTCCTTCTCAGAGGTATCGATAAGGATGAGATTTCACGTGGTATGGTAATTGCTGCTCCGGGATCAGTCAAACCGCACACCAAGTTCAAAGCTGAGGTGTATATCCTCAAAAAAGAAGAAGGTGGACGTCACACTCCATTCCATAACAAATACCGTCCGCAGTTCTTCTTCAGAACTACTGATGTAACGGGTGAGATCATTCTCCCTGACGGTGTTGAAATGGTAATGCCGGGCGACAACCTCACCATTACAGTTCATCTGATCGCTGAGGTAGCTATGGACAAAGGTCTGCGTTTTGCTATCCGTGAAGGTGGCAGGACTGTAGGTGCCGGACAGGTAACTGAAATAATTGAGTAATAATATTTTTGAGATATAGATCGTCGCACTCCACTGCGGGGTGCTTCGCCTTATCTCATTCATACGGGTGTAGCTCAATTGGTAGAGTAGTGGTCTCCAAAACCATTGGTTGTGGGTTCGATTCCTACCACCCGTGCTAAACACTAATAAAAATGGCTAAGTTCAAATTACTGGCGTACATTGAAGATAGCTATGATGAATTGATTTTCAAGGTATCATGGCCATCCTGGAGTGAATTGCAGAATAGCGCAATCGTTGTATCCATTGCTTCCCTAATAATCGCTTTTGTGGTTTATCTGATGGATATCTCATTTCAGACAGTACTGGAACAGTTCTATACGCTTTTTTAAGTACGTAGAGCCAATCTTTGTACAATAAATTAATGTTGTTAGATAATAACCAATCCCACTGACACGAATGAGTGAGCAAGTAAAAAAGTGGTACGTAGTACGAGCAATAAGTGGAAAAGAAAAGAAGGTAAAAGAATACCTTGAACACGAAATTGACCGTCTGAAATTACAGGACTATATTTCTCAGATACTGATCCCTACAGAAAAGGTATATCAGGTACGGAAAGGGAAAAAAGTCAGTAAGGAAAGAAATTATTTTCCCGGGTACGTACTTATTGAAGCCGCACTTACGGGGGAGATTCCGCATATTATCAGGAATGTTCCCAATGTTTTGGGGTTTCTGGGAACCAAAGGAGTGCCGGATCCGATCCGGCAGACAGAAGTAAACAGAATACTCGGTAAAGTTGATGAACTTGCTGAACAGGGTGAAGAGGTAAATATTCCTTTCATCGTTGGTGAAACCGTAAAGGTTATCGACGGCCCTTTCAACAGCTTTAGCGGTATTATTGAGGAGATCAACGAGGAGAAGAAGAAGTTAAAAGTGATGGTGAAGATCTTCGGTCGTAAAACACCATTGGAACTCAGTTTTATGCAGGTTGAAAAAGAGTAGGCCTGTTTTGTTAATCCATTAAGAGTACATTCAAAATGGCAAAAGAAGTTAGCGGACTTATCAAGCTACAAATCAGAGGAGGAACTGCAAACCCGTCACCTCCTATTGGTCCGGCGCTTGGTGCTAAAGGCATCAACATTATGGAGTTCTGTAAGCAGTTCAACGCCAGAACCCAGGACCAGGCAGGGAAGGTATTGCCAGTGATCATTTCGATTTATAAGGATAAATCATTTGATTTTATCATTAAAACCCCTCCTGTTGCCGTTCAACTACTCGAAGCAGCCAAGATCAAAAAAGGTTCTCCGGAACCAAACCGTACTAAGATAGCAACTGTCACCTGGGATCAGGTTCGTACAATTGCTGAAGCTAAAATGGTTGATCTTAATGCTTTTAAAGTTGAATCAGCAATGAGGATGGTTGCAGGCACTGCCAGAAGTATGGGTATTAAAATTAAAGGACCCTCTCCTTTTGTAAACCAAAAGTAGTTGGCTTGTTTAAGTCAGGTCTTAGTAAAAACTATCTAAAACAAGTTAAGCGAAAATGGCTAAACTAACAAAGAAACAGAAAATAGCAAACGAAAGGTTTGACATTGATGGTATATATCCTATAGACGAAGCTGTAAAGATCGTAAAGGATATTTCCAAAGCAAACTTTGATGCTTCTGTTGATGTAAGTGTGAGACTAGGTGTTGATCCCAGAAAGGCTAATCAGATGGTCAGGGGAACAGTAACCTTGCCCCATGGTACAGGAAAAAAGATCATAGTACTGGTACTTTGCACCCCCGATAAGGAGGAAGAAGCTAAAGCTGCCGGAGCTGATCATGTTGGTCTTGATGATTATATTGAAAAGATCAAAAAAGGCTGGACCGATATTGACGTGGTAATTACCATGCCAAGCGTAATGGGAAAGGTTGGCCCCCTGGGTAGAGTATTAGGCCCCAGAGGATTGATGCCAAATCCAAAAACAGGAACAGTGACAATGGATATTGCGAAAGCAGTTAATGATGTGAAGGCCGGTAAAATTGACTTTAAAGTCGATAAATACGGTATCATTCATGCAGCAGTAGGAAAGGTATCATTTGAAGAAGACAAGCTGCTTGAAAATGTGAATGAGATCCTTCTAACAATCCTTAAGCTGAAGCCCTCCTCCTCAAAAGGTACTTATATGAGAAGTGTAATTATTTCGAGTACCATGAGTGTAGGTGTGCAGATTGAACCAAAATCCATTATTACTTAATCTCTTTTGCAGAGAAGCTTAGAGCTATGAAAAAAGAAGAAAAAAACCAAGTAGTTGAATCATTGGCAGAAATGCTGAAGAACAACAATAACTTTTACATTGCTGATACTTCAGAATTAAATGCCGAAGATACTTCAGAGCTTCGTAGATTATGCTATAAGCGTGAAGTGACCCTCACGGTCGTTAAAAACACATTGCTTAGAAAAGCAATGGAGCAACAGACCGACAAGGACCTGGAAGCACTTTATGAAATTCTTAAAGGGCCCACGTCTATTATGTTTGCAGAAGCCGGAAATGCACCGGCCAAACTGATCAAGGAATTCAGAAAAACTTCTGAAAGACCGATCCTGAAAGGTGCATATATCGAGGAAATGACCTATATAGGTGATGAACAGCTCGACTTCCTGGTTGCTATCAAATCCAAAAATGAGCTTATCGGCGATATTATTGGATTGTTGCAATCACCTGTCAGCAACGTTATGTCTGCATTGCAGTCTGGCGGAAACATCCTTTCCGGTGTTGTAAAAACACTTTCAGAGAAATCTGAATAATGTAATTGTATAGAATTAGTATTAAATAAAAACCATTAAAAAAGATTAATAAAATGGCAGATCTGAAAAAATTTGCAGAAGAATTAGTTAATTTGACTGTAAAAGAAGTTAATGAGCTGGCAGAAATCCTCAAGGATGAATATGGCATCGAGCCAGCTGCAGCTGCAGCTGTTGTTGCTGCCCCTGCAGCTGGTGATGCTGGTGCAGGAAGCGAAGAGCAAACATCATTTGATGTTATCATCAATGCCGCAGGCCAATCAAAACTGGCAGTTGTAAAACTGGTTAAAGAATTAACCAGTCTTGGACTGAAAGAAGCAAAAGAGCTTGTTGATGCAGCTCCAAAAGCTATCAAAGAAGGCGTAAGCAAAGATGAAGCTGAAGCTTTACAAAAACAATTAGAAGAAGCCGGAGCAGAGGTTGAAGTTAAATAAGGCTCTTCTTAATAACGAAATTGACCTCTTCCGGAACCCTGTTCCAGGGAGCAGGTCAATTTCGTATTTTGTTCTTTAAAATATTTTTTGACTTCACTCCCGTGTAATCGGGATTAAAACCTTTATAACCTTGGCTGTAGAAAATTTCAAAAAAATCAATTTTGGAAGATCGAGGATACGAACAAAATATCCTGACCTGCTTGAGATTCAACTTAAGTCGTTCCGTGATTTTTTCCAATTAGACACCAATCCTGAAAACCGTGTAAACGAAGGATTGTACAAAGTATTCAGCGAAAACTTTCCTATATCCGACGCCAGGAACAACTTTGTGCTGGAATTTCTCGACTATTTCGTCGACCCACCCAGGTATTCTATTGAAGAATGCATTGCCCGTGGATTAACGTATAGTGTGCCCCTCAAGGCAAAACTGAAACTCTATTGTACAGATCCTGATCACGAAGACTTTGAAACCATTGTACAGGATGTTTACCTGGGCATGATTCCATATCTTACTCCAAAAGGTACTTTCGTGATCAATGGCGCAGAACGTATAGTTGTATCGCAGCTTCACCGTTCTCCGGGCGTATTTTTCGGGACTACCTTACACGCAAACGGTAGCCAGTTGTATTCTGCCAGGATTATCCCTTTCAAAGGATCCTGGATGGAGTTCACTACTGATATTAATAATGTGATGTACGCATACATCGACAGGAAGAAAAAATTGCCTGTAACGACACTTTTGCGTGCTATCGGCTACGAAAGCGATAAAGATATTCTGGAAATTTTCGATCTTGCTGATGAGATCAAAGTAAGCAAGACAGGTTTAAAACGTGCACTGGGCAGGCGTCTCGCGGCCAGGGTACTAAAATCATGGATCGAAGACTTTGTGGATGAGGATACAGGAGAAGTTGTATCGATAGAGAGGACAGAAGTTATCATCGACCGTGAAACAGAACTGGAAGCTGAACACATCGAAATGATCTTAGATGCCGGCATCAAGACTATCCTCCTTCACAGGGAAGATGTTTCAACCGGTGATTATTCTATCATCTTCAATACCCTGCAAAAAGATACAGCCAACTCCGAGAAAGAAGCTGTTGAGTTTATCTACAGGCAATTACGAAATGCTGAGCCTCCTGATGAAGAAACTGCCCGTGGTATAATCGACAAGCTTTTCTTCTCTGATAAACGCTATGACCTTGGAGATGTTGGCCGTTACAGGATCAATAAAAAACTTGACCTTGAAACTCCTGCCGACACCAAAGTGCTCACCAAGGAAGACATTATCTCTATTATCAAGTATCTGATTATGCTAGCCAATGCAAAAACAGACGTTGATGATATCGATCATTTGAGTAACCGTAGGGTAAGAACAGTTGGTGAACAATTGTATTCTCAGTTTGGTGTAGGCCTTGCGCGCATGGCCAGAACCATCAGGGAAAGGATGAATGTCAGGGATAATGAAGTCTTCACACCTACCGATCTGATCAATGCCAAGACATTGTCGTCGGTTATTAACTCATTTTTTGGCACTAACCAGCTTTCCCAGTTCATGGACCAAACCAATCCATTGTCTGAAATCACGCATAAGCGAAGGGTTTCTGCACTTGGACCGGGTGGTTTGTCAAGAGAACGGGCAGGCTTTGAAGTCAGGGATGTACACTATACCCACTATGGTCGTTTGTGTACCATCGAAACACCTGAGGGGCCTAATATTGGATTGATTTCCTCCCTCTGTGTGTATGCAAAGATCAATAAGCTGGGCTTCATTGAAACCCCGTACAGAAAAGTAGTTAATGGTAAGGTTGATATGAATGAGCCGCCAATCTACCTTTCTGCAGAAGAGGAAGAAGAGAAAATTATTGCCCAGGCGAGTACTTTGCTTGAGGATGATGGTTCTTTCGTCAGAGACAGGGTAAAAGTACGGTATCAGGCTGATTACCCGATCATTGAAAAAACTAAAGTTGACCTTATCGACAGTGCTCCGAACCAGATCGCATCTATCGCAGCATCTTTGATCCCCTTCCTGGAGCATGATGATGCTAACAGGGCCCTTATGGGATCCAATATGATGCGCCAGGCGGTACCACTGATGAGGCCTGAAATGCCACTGGTAGGAACAGGAATTGAAGAGGATGTGGCAAAGGATTCACGTGTGCTGATCAATGCCGAAGGCGATGGTATCGTTGAATATGTCGATGCCGATGAGATCGTGATCCGCTACTCCAGGATGGAAGAGGAAAAGCTGGTAAGCTTCGACGATGACATCAGAAAATACAAGCTGACCAAGTTCCAGAGGACCAACCAGAATACAAGCATTAACTTAAGTCCCATCGTAAAGAAAGGCGACAAAGTTATAAAAGGCCAGGTATTGTGCGAAGGTTATGCAACTCAGAAGGGAGAGCTGGCCCTTGGACGAAACATGATGGTGGCTTTCATGCCCTGGAAAGGATATAACTTTGAGGATGCCATCGTGATCTCAGAACGCGTTGTTCGTGAAGATATCTTCACATCCATCCATATCGAAGAGTTTACTCTCGAGGTAAGGGATACCAAACGCGGTGTCGAGGAACTCACAAACGACATTCCCAATGTAAGTGCAGAAGCTACCAAAGACCTTGATGAGAACGGACTTATCAGGGTTGGTGCAGAAGTATCTGAAGGAGACATACTTATTGGAAAGATCACCCCAAAAGGGGAAAGTGATCCTACACCGGAGGAAAAACTGCTCCGGGCCATCTTTGGCGACAAGGCAGGTGATGTTAAGAATGCATCCCTGAAAGCTCCTCCTGCTATGCAGGGTGTTGTGATAGATAACAAACTTTTCTCACGATCGATAAAAGACAGAAAATCGAAAGCAAAGGAAAAAGATGTTATCGATGCGCTGAACGAAGCCTTTAACAAGGAAATTGATGAACTCAAATCCAAGCTTGTTGATAAGCTTACCGTACTGGTGAGTGGAAAAACCTCCCAGGGGGTAAGCAACAACTTCAAGGAAGTGCTCATACCGAAAAAGGCAAAATTCACACAGAAAGCACTCTTATCCGTTGATTATATTACAGTTAATCCAAGCAAATGGACTACTGATAAGGCCAAGAACGAGTTGATCAAACAGGTGATCAACAACTTCAATATTAAGTACAAAGAGATCCTCGGTGAATATAACCGTAAGAAATTCGTTGCCACCGTTGGTGATGAACTTCCAACCGGCATTATTCAGATGGCCAAGGTCTTTGTTGTGAAGAAACGTAAGCTCAAAGTAGGTGACAAGATGTCGGGACGTCATGGTAACAAAGGTATCGTTGCCAAGATTGTAAGGCAGGAAGATATGCCATTTCTTGAAGATGGTACGCCGGTCGATATTGTCCTCAACCCATTGGGCGTACCTTCACGTATGAACCTGGGGCAGATCTATGAAACTGTACTTGGCTGGGCCGGAACTAAGCTTGGAGAACGTTATCATACACCCATTTTCGATGGAGCAAGCGCAGACCAGATCACCGAACTTGTAAAGAAAGCCGGATTACCCGAGAATGGTAAGGTTTATCTGCATGATGGTGAAACCGGAGAGAGGTTTGACCAGCCTACAACTGTTGGCTATATCTACATGTTGAAGCTTCACCATATGGTGGATGACAAGATGCATGCAAGGTCGATCGGTCCATATTCACTTATCACTCAGCAACCACTTGGCGGTAAAGCCCAGTTTGGTGGCCAGCGATTTGGTGAAATGGAAGTATGGGCAGTTGAGGCCTTTGGTGCCGCAAATGTTCTTCAGGAGATACTGACTATAAAATCTGATGATGTCCAGGGAAGGGCTAAAGCATATGAAGCCATTGTAAAAGGCGAAAATATGCCTGTACCCGGCATCCCGGAATCATTTAATGTGCTCATTCATGAGCTCAGAGGCCTCGGTCTGAACGTAACCTTCGAGTAAGGTGAGTTTACCCGGCAGAGTTAATTTTTTAATCGTTTACAATAATATCTGATATATATGGCATTCAGAAAAGACAGCAAAATTTCAAGCAATTTTTCTAAGATCTTAGTAAGCCTTGCTTCACCTGAATCCATCCTCGAAAGGTCGTATGGCGAAGTGTTAAAGCCGGAAACGATCAATTACAGGACATATAAGCCGGAACGCGACGGTTTATTCTGTGAGAGGATATTCGGCCCGGTTAAAGACTGGGAATGTCACTGTGGAAAATACAAACGCATCCGTTATAAAGGGATCATTTGCGACCGCTGTGGCGTTGAAGTAACTGAAAAGAAAGTCAGAAGGGAACGTACAGGGCACATACAGCTTGTTGTACCCGTGGCTCATATCTGGTTTTTTAAATCCTTACCTAATAAAATTGGTGCCCTGCTGGGTCTTCAGACCAAAAAGCTCGACACAATTATTTATTATGAACGATATGTGGTCATCCAGCCTGGTATTAAAGAGCAAGATGATATCAACGTCATGGATTTTCTCACTGAAGAAGAGTACTTTGACATTGTTGAGAACCTTCCGGCTGAAAACCAATACCTTGATGACAGTGATCCAAACAAGTTCATTGCAAAGATGGGCGCCGAAGCCATTCACGACCTGCTTGCAAGAATTGACCTTGACAAGATATCCTATGAATTGAGGCATAAGGCCAATACCGAGACATCCCAACAGAGAAAGCAGGATGCATTGAAAAGGTTGCAGGTCTTTGAAGCATTCAGGGATTCCAGGAACAGGATCGAAAACAGGCCGGAGTGGATGATAGTAAAAGTAGTACCGGTGATCCCACCCGAATTACGTCCGCTTGTACCACTTGATGGTGGCAGGTTTGCAACCTCTGACCTTAATGACCTCTACAGAAGGGTCATCATCAGGAATAACAGGTTAAAAAGGCTGATCGAGATCAAAGCCCCCGACGTGATCATGCGTAACGAAAAACGTATGCTCCAGGAAGCTGTTGACTCCTTATTTGATAATTCAAGAAAAGCCAACGCCGTTAAAACTGACTCAAACAGGGCTCTTAAATCCTTGTCTGACAGCCTTAAAGGTAAGCAAGGACGTTTCCGTCAGAACCTGCTCGGTAAACGTGTCGACTATTCAGGTCGTTCCGTGATCGTTGTCGGCCCGGAACTTAGCCTTAATGAATGTGGCATACCAAAAGCAATGGCAGCCGAGCTTTTTAAACCATTTGTTATCCGAAAACTCCTCGAAAGAGGTATTGTCAAGACTGTTAAATCAGCAAAGAAGATCGTTGACAGGAAAGATCCTGTTGTATGGGATATTCTGGAAAGCATCCTGAGAGGACACCCGGTCATGCTAAACCGTGCCCCTACCCTTCACCGCTTGGGTATACAGGCTTTTCAGCCTAAACTCATCGAAGGTAAGGCCATTCAGTTGCACCCTCTTGTATGTACAGCATTCAATGCTGACTTTG
>JAGLEK010000542.1 GCA_023145125.1 Bacteroidales bacterium
CGGCACCTGGCACTCGGCACTAATAACTCGTATTCATCGCCGTAAGTTCTTTAATAGCACGCATAATCCCCTGTTCTTTCTCATCAAACTCAATATCCCGGCGGCTATATACCCTTTTGGCGATATCAATGGCCTTGCGAATCGAGAAGTCGTCAAAGCCTTTAGTTCCGCCCCAGGCAAAGGAAGGGATGAAGTTACGCTGGAAGCCTGATCCGAAAATATTGGAATTAACACCGATCACAGTTCCTGTGTTGAACATGGTATTGATCCCGCACTTGCTGTGGTCGCCCATCACCAGGCCGCAGAACTGATGGCCGGTATCGACAAACGTCCGGTCGGGATAGCTCCACATCTTCACGTCCTCGTAATTATTTTTGAGATTTGAATTATTCGTATCGGCACCAAGGTTACACCATTCACCGATGACAGAATTGCCCAGATAGCCATCGTGGGCTTTATTCGAGTATCCGAATATCACTACATTATTAAGCTCCCCTCCCACCTTCGAATAAGGCCCGATAGTAGTGGCACCGTATATTTTGGCACTCATTTTTACGACAGAATTATTACATATGGCAAAAGGCCCGCGGATAACAGTACCTTCCATGATCTCGGTATCTTTTCCGATATAAACAGGGCCTGTGGTGGTATTGATAGTGACACACTCAAGCTTTGCTCCTTTTTCTATGAAGATATCATCTCCAAGCAAAGTATTGGTCTTGCTCAGGGGCTCAGACTTCCTCCCCTTCGTAATAATATCATAATCTGCCCGCAGGGCTTCATCATTCTTGTGAAATATATCCCATGTGGCATTTAACTTAAGGAATTCACAGTCTGTTTCCAGCTCTTCCATGCCTTCGGCATCATCCGGGCTATCCAGGTCATCTTCGGTTACCCTGATAGCAATGATCACTTCGTCCTGCACCAGCGCATGGTTATTCTCCAGTTTCATGATCTCAGCAGCAATTTTATCGTTGGGAAGTATCGATCCGTTGATGAGAATATTGTCTTCTCCCTTCACGATAGGAAACTTCGCGCTGAGGTAGTCCTCCGTCAGGGAAGATGTTTTTGCACCCAGGAAATGTTCCCATTTCTCTCTGATGGTAAAAATCCCTATTCTGATATCCGCTACCGGCCTGGTAAAGGTTAGGGGCAGGAGGTAATTGCGCTTGAAATTATCGAAAATAATGTAGTTCATGTCTGTCCGTAAGCTTTAGATGTTTACATGACAAAGGTAGGGAAAATTGGAATAGAAAAGGGGGCGGGGGACGGGG
>JAGLEK010000543.1 GCA_023145125.1 Bacteroidales bacterium
GATACTGCAAAAACAAGTGATGATGATATAGAGATCGACAACAGGCCCCTCAGTGAGATCCTTGCCGATCTGGACAGGCTGGTTGGTTTGAAGGAGATCAAGAATAAGGTCAGGGATTATGTAGATTACGTTAGTTATCTGCAATACAGGGCAGAAAAAGGCCTGGAAGATGATGAGGACGAGCTCAACCTGCACAGCGTTTTTACCGGTAACCCGGGCACAGGGAAGACTACCGTGGTTAAATTGCTTGGGAAGATATACCATGCTATGGGACTGTTGTCCAAAGGACATGTGCATGCGGTTGACAGCAGTGACCTGATCTCCGGATTTGTACGGACGACGGGCAAGGACACCAAAGCCAACATTGAGAAAGCACGAGGTGGGATACTTTTCATCGATGAGGCTTATATGTTGTACAAGGATGGGTCATCGAACGACTTCGGGACTGAGGCCGTAGCCGAGCTGGTCACCGAAATGAGTGACGGCCCCGGCGATATTGCCATTATGGTGGCCGGATACCCGAAGGAGATGGATAGCTTTATCAATTCCAATCCCGGGCTTAAATCACGTTTCCGCAACCATTTTCATTTTAACGACTACACACCGGATGAACTGGTAGCCATAGCTCACTTTGCTGCAGATGAGAAGGATGTTGCCCTGTCGCCCGATGCTGAAAAACAGCTTAAAAAGATCGTTACGGATGCCTTCCGCAAGCGTGACCGCACTTTCGGCAATGCCCGCCTGGTACACTCCATGGTGGATGAGGCTAAAATGAACCTTGGAGTGCGCCTGGTAAGGCAGTACGACGAGGATGAGCTGACCAAAGAAATGCTAAGCCTGATACAGGCAGACGATATCGAAGACCTCTCCAAAGGGAACCTGCAGGAAAGGCTGAAGCTGGATGTGGATAAAGCCCTGCTCGACCAGGCTTTGGAAGAGTTGAATGCGCTAACCGGATTGCAGTCAATAAAGCAGGAGGTTAACGAATTGATCCGTTTGACCAAATACTATCGTGAGATAGACCGCGACATACTCAAGGCATTCAGCATGCATGGGATATTTATGGGTAATCCCGGAACGGGAAAGACCACTGTAGCCAGGATAATGGGCAAGGTTTATAAGGCGCTGGGACTCCTTGAGCGGGGACACCTGATCGACGCCGATGCCAGCGATCTTGTGGCAGGATTTGTCGGGCAGACATACAAGAAGACCAAGGATTTGATCAAAAGGGCTATGGGAGGGGTGCTGTTTATCGATGAGGCCTATTCCATTACCGACAGTGCCGCACATGGCAGTGGTGCTGACTTTGGAAAGAAGGCTATTGCTGCCCTTATCAAGGAAATGGAAGATCACAGGGGTGAGTTTGCCGTGATCGCTGCAGGTTATCCTGATAATATGTCGCGGTTCCTTGAATCGAATCCCGGGATAAAATCACGATTCGATCACACATACCATTTTGAAGACTTCAGCGAAGAGGAACTCTGGACCATTGCCGTGGGCATGCTTGCGCAAAAAGGGCTGAAGGCTGACAAGAAAGCTGAGGCGCATATCAAAAAGTACATTGCACACCTCTATGCCGGACGCAATAAGTTTTTTGGCAATGCCCGTACAATGCGTAAGCTGGTGGAGAAAGCTTATAGGAACCATGAATTGCGCATGGCTGACATGGCAAAATCTAAGCGCACAAAAGCGATAATGGCTACATTGAACCTTGCTGATGTGGCGGAATTCGAGCCCGGGAAGGTGAAAGGCGGCAGACAGGGCATCGGGTTCAAGTTCAAAGAATAATGCTTAATCTTCTTCTTGTTGTAATTCTTCAATCTTACGGGCATCGGCTTCTGCTTTGTCCGTTTCACCCTGTGTTATATAAATGTTTTCCCTGACCATATAAGCCAGGATATCCTTTTCATCGATATTGATGGCTTTGTTTACATCATCAAGTGCTGCAGAAAGCTTCCCCATTGTAAGCAATACCGCCGCCCTTGATCCGAGATAGAGCGTGTCGTCAGGTTTGAGTTTTACCGCTATGTCGAAGTCGATCAAAGCAGCCCTGTTCTTTTTGACTGAAAGATACAGATCTCCCCGGCTGAAATAATAAAAAGCACTATCGTGCTTCAGTTCCAGGGCCCGGTTGAAATCAGCCAGTGCCTCCTCCTGTTTGCCAAGCTCCTTGTATGCCAGGCCACGCAGTACCATCTTCCAATGATCGTAGGGTATTTCTTTCAATACCGCAGTTGTACTTGCGATGACCTCTTCAGGGGTTTCTTTTTTCTCTTCTTCGTGCATCATAGGATCAATAATCTCGAGGGCAGAGCCGCGTTCCAGGTCGCCAAGCACATTGGGATTGCCGTAAGTTTTGGTATAATCATCAAGAAATTCGACAAAATCATCGGCAACCACACCCCATGTCTCGGGGGTTTCCTCATGATAGGCATCCAGTATCTGTGATTCTTTCTCATCCTTGCTTAAGGTGATAAATACCAGGCGTTCGCCGGTGGCAGTATGGCAGAAAGGTATGAAAGGGTAAGTGGCAATGTTTTGAGCAGGGATGCCAAAATTCCAGCTTTCCATATCCTCATATTCCTTTTCCATCTCATCCAGTCCATACAAATAATTAGCATTCCACTTCGCCGTTTCAAGGTCCTTATCCTGCTTTATGATCATATGCAACTCTTCACTCACGATCATTCC
>JAGLEK010000544.1 GCA_023145125.1 Bacteroidales bacterium
CCCTGATTTTCAGGGGAGATGTACCACCTTAGCGGGACAGAGGGGTATTATAAAAATTATGTACTGATACCCCCGTTTACAGAGATCACCTCACCGGTGATATAGGATGCATTTTCCGAAGCAAGAAATGCTACAACGGCTGCAACCTCCTCCGGCTCACCGAAACGTCCGATGGGGATAAGTGCCCTGTGCTGTTTTTCGTCAAGGTCTTTCGTCATATCGGTACGGATAAAGCCCGGTGCAACGGCATTTACCGTTACCTTTTTCCTTCCGATCTCCTTGGCCAATGCCTTGGTGGCCCCGATCACGCCTGCCTTTGCTGCGCTGTAATTGGCCTGCCCGGGCATGCCGTCTATCCCCGACAGGGAAACCACATTTATGATGCGTCCGAATTTGTTCACGATCATATCCTGGAGCAGGGGGCGGGAAACATAATAAAAACTGTTCAGGTTGGTGTTGATGACCTTACTCCACTCTTCGGGTTCCATCCAGATCATCAGATTATCCATGCGGACCCCGGCATTATTTACCAGGACCTTTATATATCCATCATCCTGATGTTGCTTT
The DNA here is from genome assembly GCA_023145125.1 of Bacteroidales bacterium. Taxonomy (GTDB): domain Bacteria; phylum Bacteroidota; class Bacteroidia; order Bacteroidales; family B18-G4; genus B18-G4. The sequence goes on from JAGLEK010000544.1 coordinate 568, forward strand.
TTCCAACTTTCTAATGTGCCGGCCACACTCTCCGGATCAGATATATCAAATTGAAGCAATTCGCCACTGCCTCCCGTGGCCTTTATGGCTTGCAGGGTGTTTTCCGCTTCATCATTGTTGGAGCGGTAATTGATCAATACATGGTATCCCATTTCAGCAAGGCTGATGCAAATAGCTTTGCCTATACCTCGTGAACCCCCGGTGACAAGTGCATAATCCATTGTGATACTTTTTATTTCAGGCCGGTATCGTTTGACTTGATGAATTTCCTGATACGCCTGATCTCATTAAACTTCGGACTGTCATCCCTGAAAATAGGTACGATCTTCCTGAGAGTTGTATATACGGCTTTGGTAGCCGGTGATAATTTCTCTGCGAAATCAAGATAATCAATAGCTTGCAGCAGCGCGATAAGCTCGATGGCAAGCACCTCAAAAGTATTGTCGATCACCTTATTTGTCATCAGGGCTGCATTGGTACCCATACTCACAATATCCTGGTTGTCGTTGTTGGTGGGGATACTGTGTACGTACATGGGATTTGAAAGTGCCTGGTTTTCTGCCACGGTTGATGTTGCCGTGAACTGAACGCCCTGCATTCCCAGGTTTAAGCCAAGTGTGCCTAAATTAAGAAACGGTGGAAGCTTGTTATTGAGCTTATCATTCATAAGAAAATTCAACTGTCGCTCGGAAAGCATGGAAAGCTTTGTGATGGCGATTTTGAGTTTATCCATCTCCAGGGCAACATAATCTCCATGGAAATTGCCGCCATGGTTCACACTTTCATCCCTGTAGTCGATAACCGGGTTATCGTTGACCGAGTTTATCTCATCGAGGATAACTTTTTCAGCATTTTTGACGGTATCCAGCACCGGCCCCAGTATCTGGGTGATGCAGCGAAGCGAATAATACTCCTGTATCTTCTTAGAGAAAACCTGTTCTTCATCACCGTTTCCATTGAAAAGGTACTCTGACCTTTTTCGCACCAGCTTGCTGCCTTTAAGTAATTTTTGCAGACGATCGGTAATTTCATTCTGGCCTTTATGCAACTTCACCCGGTTAAGCTCATATGAATAATGATCATCATATGTTTCTACCACCTCATTGATCATTGCTGAAGCCATCAGTGCCCAGTCGAGAAGTTTGCAGGCCTTGAGCACACTCAGGATGCCAATGCCTGACATACATGATGTTCCGTTTACCAGTGCCAGGCCTTCACGAATATGTACTTTTGCAGGCTTGAGGCCGGCCTCTTCAAAGACGTTGGCTCCCTGATGGATAAAGTTTTGATAAAACATATCACCTTCGCCAATCAGGCAAAGAGCAAGATGTGCAAGCTGAACAAGGTCACCGCTGGCACCTACACCACCATGTTCGGGGATAATCGGGATGATGCCATGATTAATAAAATCTTTCAATAAGATGGGGATCTCAGGATGTATCCCGGAATAGCCCTGCATAAAGTTGTTGAGGCGGGCGATCAAAAGGGCCTTTACTGCCCTGTTTGGAATGTTTTCGCCAGAGCCTGAAGCATGACTGCGAATAAGATTGTATTGCAACTGGACCTGGTCTTGCTTGTTGATCTTGTATTGTGCCATGGGCCCCAGGCCGGTGTTGATGCCATAAATGATCTTATCGCTGGCAAATTTCTCAAGGAATGAATAACTTTTCTCAACTTCATTCAAAGCTGTATCATCCAGTTCAACCTTTTCTCCCCCGAATAATAATTTGTAAAAATCGGCACTATCCAATTTTCTGCCACCAACGATCACCATACTGCGTATTTTTTTTATTCGATAAGCTAAATTTACTTTAATAAAGTAATAGGCGGGCAAAGTTAGTGATTTTTACAAATAATATTGGTTTTGGCAAGCTGTTTGAGTGCAGAAAGCCCCCGACTGTATTATTATTGAAAGCAATAGCGGCCATCTTTATCCACAGTGAAAGTTGGTAAAGCATTATTCATTTCAAAATAAAGGTATGCCTCTTCAAGATTATTCCAAAAGTCGATCAGATTGTGGTCTTCGGCTGATTTTTCAATCAGGCCGGCATAATGATCCCCTATCATCTTGCATGGAAAGATATGGACCGGAATGTTTTGCTGCCCATTGTTGGCAGCTTCTACAGCAAGGATATAGATCTCCTTGATCCTGTCGTCGGTCATGGGCAGGCATCCAATGGTAACACAGGATCCGTGAATAAAAATTTCACCACCCGGATGACTTTTATTCGAAAGGACCCTATCAGATTCATTCGGATAATTTATGCCCATGGAAAGGTGGAACTGGCTCCATGGGTTGAAGCGGTCTATGTGATAACATCCTTCAGGGATCTGCCTGTCGCCCTGTTTCCTTTTGGGCCCCGCCTCCCCTGATATCCTGCATATACGATATTCCTTCAGCAGCACAAATTGCTCATGCAAACTGTCGCGCCCCCATATCTCCATCATATTTTCATGCTTAAAAGCCCGGATGAAAATTTGAAGAGAAAGCAAATCCAGATCGTTTGCCTCAAGCAAAGCTTTCATAATTATCTCTTTCTCCTCATAGGCTTTAAGCACTCTCCCATTCTGCATTTGGGTTTCTTTAAAATCCTGGGCATACAGGGAGTTGATGATCGCAAATAATGCAATTAGCAAGATTGTTTTTCCTGGTATCATGTTTTAAGAAAATGGTGGAGTAGAGGTCTGTACAGGGATAACGGAGGAACTCAGGGAAAAGTGCCTAAAGTACTTGAAGTACTTGAAATACTTGGAGTGCTTGAAGTATTTGGAATGGTTAGAGTACTTCCAGCCTTACCACTGCTGATCCTTGCGAGCTTGTCAGGCGCATGAAATAGATACCTGCAGAAAGATGGCCCGGGAGTTTATAGCTTTCCTTATGCGGGCCGGCCTTACTGTTTTGCTTTTCCGAGAGGACTTCAAGGAGCTTGCCGTTTATAGAAAGTAATTCGATGCTTAGCACTTCATCCTCTTTAAGGGTGTATTCGAGATTTATATTGTTAGCACTTAAAACAGGGTTTGGATATACATTTATATGATCGAAAATAGTGGATTGTTCATCAATATACCCACCTGCTTCTGAATGATACCTTGCAAGCGAGAAATCGCGATCAGTCCCATCTTTGGAGAAGCCTGCCACAATAATTTTCCCGTCTGCCTGCATGCAAAGTGTCTGGGAGTAAGAAGAGCCTGAACCAATACTCGTATTAACGACACCGTTATTTCCAAAGCCGGGATCGGGATAGCCTGTTTCCAGGAAACGGATAAGTTCAAAAGTAAATGCACTACCGGCTGTCAGGATTTTACCATCCGCCTGAATAAACATTTCAGAGACATAGTCACTGTTTCCGACATTAGTCACGGCTATGCCATTGCTGCCAAAGGTATCATCCAATGTTCCATCAGGAAGGTATCTGACTAGTAAGTAATTAAAGTTTCCCGAAGTCCCTGATTGACCCCCTACCAGGATTTTCCCATCCGTGAGAACCTTTA